>JACQXD010000072.1 GCA_016208875.1 Nitrospirota bacterium | reverse complement strand
TTGTTTAAGGCATCTGTAATCGATGTTGGTTGACCGTAGCTGTTATAGTTAATTTTTGTAATTTGGGACTTTGGATTTTGGATTTGAATGAGATTCCCTTTTGAATCGTATTCCATTGTCGTTACATTACCTGCCGTAAATGCATAATCGCAAGCCTGACCCCATTCTGTCTCCCAGAAATTACCGATGTTAGAAGATATCTCTGTTAAACGAATGTTATTAAGTAAAATGGGATGTGTCCCTATTTTCCTCATTCAATCCCCCATGTTTCTTTCTCATATTCTCTATGTTTTCCCCCCTTTTTCTATCTTAATATTGCTCTTTCAAGCTCAAGATATGCAGACGTTTTATCCTGCTCAAGTAATCTCAAAACTAGTGCTCTTGTATCTTCTGTAGACTTTTTTCTTGTCAGAGTTGTTGCTCTTGCCCATTGTCTATTAGCTTCCTCTTTTTCACCGATTGATTCAAGAGCTACAGCAAGCTTCCCACGATTGATCCCTTCAACAATCTTACTTCCCTTGTCAATGCCAGCTTCTTGTGATGACCACATTACCTTACTTGAAAGCAGATAAAACGGTAATAGAAAGGACATATCAGTATCTTTGTGTTGCTTATCTTTCCGAAAAATTCGAAAACCTTCTAACGACCCTGCCTCCTCAACTGCCCACCGATGTAAGACAGCACCTAATTTGTCATCGTTGCGGATTGAACGGGCTGCCAATACTTCCTGTTCGTTTATGAACTCTATCTGAATTGTCTGTCTATATGTCGATCGCACATACATATGCAGCAAGTTCATAATCACTGCTCCAATAAATATGCCAGCCATTAATATGCCAGCGATCTTAAGTATTTTCTTAGTTTTTCCTCCGATTCCCTTTTCCTTATGGAGCATTGCATTCATTTTCTTGTGCGAAATCTTAGAATAAGCCACAAGAAAAACCACAGCAAACTTCCCAAAACATAGATTTTCCCCATTGTTCTATTGATTGTAACTATCCCAATGATAAAAAAAGCTAATGAAATACTGCCAATACTACGTGTTAGCTTCCTTAAAATATTTAGTTCCATTTTCATGAATCCTTTTTTATCGAGATGCACATCTTTCTATTTGCAAGGCTTAGGAGGATTACATACCTCTTTGCACTGATTCTTGCAGGCCAACCACGTATATGTTCCACAGGCTAGCCCACATACGAGTTGGCCTCCGGGGCCACCAGCAGGAATGCATACGAGAGTACATGCCACTGTCGAAGTAGCCATGCATACAAAATCACAGATTGTTTCACAGTCAGCCAACCCAAACGGATCTCTTAAATTAAGTGGATTGTTTTTCACATAAACATAGAAATTGATCCCCCCGTTAAACCCAAGCGGATCTTCGCTTATGAACCGCTGCAACTCTGGTGAATAATACCTTGCTCTATAATAATAAAGCCCTGTATTATCATTCTCCCTGCCAGTGTACTGGAACGGATTATCTGAAGTTTCTCCGATTATTTCAGTATCTCCGAATGGGTCGTAGATGTACTGGGTTTTTGTAGCCCCTGTCTCATCCGTCAAAGCAATCACAGAGCCTAATGCATCCTGCTGATAAAAGCGTGAGGCGTTAGGCGTTAGGCGAGCAAGGGGCTCGTCAATATTCAGTGTTCTTATATAATTTACAGTTACCGTTCCATTCTCAATCTCTTGAATAATATTTCGACCGTCATATACGTATTGTGTAGTCTTCCCATTAACAGTCTTCTCGATTCTCCGACCGACAGCGTCGTATTTAAAGGCTGCGGTTATATTCGGACCATTAATGGTAACAAGCTGATTTCTTGCGTTCCATGTGTATATTGTATCTCCTTTTTGGATGAGATTACCATTTTCATCATAAGATAAGGGTTCTCCGTTAAACGTCAGCATCTGATTAGCATTATTATATGTAATATTCGTTGCGGGCTGTGGAAGTTTTGTAGCAACATTCATTCTGTTCATATTCATTCGATTACCGATTACATCATACTCATAAGTGAGTTTTTCTACTATCTGAGTCGGTGTCTGGTGAATAAGTTCTAATAATCTATTTGCACTGTCATATGTGTAATTGGTTGTTACGCCGTTCGGCCTTGTTACCGATAGCCGCCTTCCCAGCGAATCGTACGAGAATCCGAAATTGCCGATGTTAGAAGATATCTCTGTTAAACGAATGTTATCATAATTATAGCTCACAGCCTCTTGTCCTGCCACTGTCATCTTCGTTCTTCTTCCAATCGCATCATATTCATAGCTTATGCTGCCGAGCGATGTCATCACCTGCATAACCTTGTCCGAAGATGCTCCGCCACAACTTGCACTGCATCCGGTGTTGGAATAAACATATTCTATAGGTCCGGAGACGGAGTCATAGATATACGTTAATCTGCCTGCTGCATCATACTCGTATGTTTTATAACTCCCATCTGCATAAGCAGCTTTTGTAACCCTATTCATTTTGTTATAAGTATAATTTGTAACCTGACCTTTCCGATCCGTTAGCTGTGTTAAATTATCGTTCTGATCGTAAGAGTAAGTTTCGGTATTCCCGAGCTGGTCCGTCATCGAGGCAATTTTATTCCTGATATTATATGTGTATGTTATCGTCCGGTTCTTTGCATCTATAACTGATGTGCGATTTCCATTGGTATCGTAGGTAAACTTGGTTGTATTACCTAATGTATCTGTTATCTCCGTTAACCTATTCATCATATCGTATGTATAACTCGTGCTATTGTATTTTGCATCCGTTGTTTTTATCAATCTCGATATTTCATCATCCGTAACAGAAGCAATCTGTCCATAATCATTGTAGCTTATCGTTGTCGTCTTACCGGATGGGTTTGTTATTGATGATAGATTTCCTTTTTCATCATAACTCATAGTTGTTATATTCCCCATTGCATCCGTTATCTTTGTCGGCTTGTTGAAGGTTAGGTCATATTCATAATATGTGGTGTTACCTGCCGGGTCTGTTTTAGAGGTTACATTTCCATTCGAGTCATGTGTGTATGTCGTCTTCCGTCCAAGTTTGTCAGTGACGGATTTGAGTTCATTAGTGCCGAATGTCCTTTCACGGGTTCTCTTTTGTCCATAGGTATCTGTAATCTCCGTTACATAGCCGACATTGTTAAACCTGTATGTCGTTGTTTTTCCATTAGGTTCTGTAACCTTTGTCTCTGTTATCGTACCTCCGACAACAGTATAATTTATATCGAACACCCCGCCATCTGCATGGGTTTGTCTTATTACCTTTCCGGTTGAATCATATTCGTTTTTTACATATGTTATTCCTACGGGATTTGTTATTGATGCAATCCTTCCATTCGCATCATAAGTGTACTTTGTCTGTCCGCCTTCGGGATTCGTGACAGTGGTTAGTCTTATGCTACTGTTATATCCGAACTTAACCTCCCTGTCGGTGAAATCTTTTATAGATGTTATTACCGTATAATACGTTCTGCCGATACTCATTGTAGAAGATGTAATATATAAACTCCTGTAGAAATTATCCGTCAGTCCGGTTATATACCCTCGTGTATCCCTCGTTATTGTTACGCTGTTTACGTTTCTATCCTTATTTTCTATGAGTCTGCCATTTGTATCGATAGTATATGATATTCCATGTCTGAAGTTTATTGTTCTGGTATTGTCGGCATTTAGATATGCCTTAATGCCTCTGAGAAATGGATACATATCGTTTGTAT
>JACQXD010000161.1 GCA_016208875.1 Nitrospirota bacterium | reverse complement strand
TTGACGCTTATAGCGATGGTAATAGAACAAACCGGCAGGTCGGAGAGGGCATATGACATATACTCAAGGCTTCTTAAGGATAGGATAATATTTATGGGCACAGCTATAGACGATGTTGTTGCAAATACGATCATAGCACAGATGCTTTTCGTGCAGTCCGAAGACCCGGATGAGGATATTCATATCTATGTAAATTCACCGGGCGGAATAGTATCTTCCGGTCTTGCAATCTACGATACAATGCAGTATGTAAGATCCGATATCGCAACCTACTGTATAGGTCAGGCGGCCAGTATGGGAGCGCTGCTTCTCGCCGCCGGGACAAAAGGTAAAAGATTTGCTCTTCCCCATGCAAGGATAATGCTTCACCAACCCATGGGAGGGTTTCACGGACAGGCAACCGATATCGAGATACATGCAAAAGAGATTCTCAAGATAAAGGATACTCTTAACAAAATACTTTCCAAACACACGTCTCAGCCTCTCGAAAAGGTACAGACGGATACGGATAGGGATTTCTTTATGTCCGGAGAAGAGGCAAAGGAATACGGGATCGTAGATGAGGTTATACGGAGCATGAAAAACAAGTGACAGTGTCAGTTATTAGTGTCAGCATATTTAGTGAATAGTATCAGTTTTTTCACCGACACTGTCACTGATCACTGACACTGAAATAGATGGAGGATTAATGCCAAGAAAAGATGAACGTGAACTTAAGTGTTCGTTTTGCGGTAAAGGCCAGGAAGAGGTTAAGAAACTTATCGCCGGGCCTACCGTTTACATATGTAATGAATGTGTGGACTTATGTAATGAGATAATGGCCGATGAGATATATGCGGTAGAAGACGGCCATGTACTCCCAAAACTTCCCACACCGCAAGAGATACATAAGTTTCTGGGGGATTATGTTATAGGTCAGGAAAGAGCCAAGAAGATACTTTCCGTTGCGGTGCATAATCATTACAAGAGGATATACAGTTCTGTTAAGACGGATGTCGAGTTACAGAAGAGCAATATCCTTTTGATAGGTCCTACCGGAACAGGGAAAACCCTTTTTGCCCAGACACTCGCGAGACTACTCGATGTGCCTTTTACAATAGCGGATGCAACGACCCTTACAGAGGCCGGATATGTCGGAGAAGACGTGGAGAATATTATACTTAAACTCCTTCAGACCTCGAATTACGATGTCGAGAGGGCACAGAGGGGTATAGTCTACATAGACGAGATAGATAAGATAAACCGGAAGTCCGAGAATCCTTCGATAACGAGGGATGTCTCAGGAGAGGGTGTACAGCAGGCACTGCTTAAGATAATAGAGGGTACGACTGCCAATATCCCTCCGCAGGGAGGCAGGAAACATCCCCAGCAGGAGTTTATTCAAGTAAACACAACGAATATCCTCTTTATCTGCGGCGGGGCATTTATCGGCATGGATGATATCATCAAGCAGAGAACCGGCAACAAGACCGTCGGGTTCGGTGCAAAGGTTATAACCGCTTCGGAGAGAAGACTTGGAGATGTTCTAAGCCTTATAGAACCGGAAGACCTGATAAAATACGGGATGATACCGGAATTTGTAGGGAGACTGCCTGTTGTTGCTACGCTCGACGAACTCGATGAAACCGCCCTTGTAAAAATACTTACGGAGCCGAAGAATGCATTGATAAAACAGTATCAGAAACTCCTTTCCTTTGATAATGTCAGACTGCGATTTACAGATACCGCCCTAAAGGCAATTGCAAAAAAGGCAACTCAGAGAAAGACAGGGGCTCGGGGGCTAAGGGCGATTCTCGAGGAGGTAATGCTCGATGTGATGTATGAGATACCTTCTCAAAAAGGCATAAAGGAGTGCCTTATAAACGAGGATACGATAACCAAAAAAGAAAGGCCTATCCTTATATACGAAAAACAGGCAGAGTCCGCATAGCATATCAAAGATAGTTGGTCATTGAACAATATCGCATCGATATTAGGTTCGCCTTTTATCTTGGCATGGGGAGGCCTTATGTTCCTTTTATATTCACATTGCAGCAAAAAATATCCTCGGCATGAGAAGTCCGCTGGATAAAAGATAATTGGGGTATTATGAAACTCTCTTGGTCAAACTTTTCCTTAGACTTTTCTAAAAAAACCTACATAATGGGGATACTTAATGTTACGCCCGATTCCTTTTCGGACGGCGGGATTCATTTTGATAAATCCATTGCTATTAAAAGGGCGTACGAGATGGTTGAGGAAGGGGCGGATATTATTGACGTAGGCGGCGAATCAACGAGACCAGGCTCCGAATCCGTTCCGGCAGAAGAGGAAATAGCCCGAACAATTCCTGTGATCGAGGCTATTGCAAAAAATATTAATGTGCCCATATCCATAGACACATATAAGGCGGAGGTTGCCAAAAGGGCATTGGATGCGGGTGCATCCATGGTTAATGATATAAGCGCACTGCGGTTTGACCGAGATATGCCGAGGGTAGTTTCCGGGTATAAAGTTCCTGTTATTTTGATGCATATAAAGGGGACACCGAAGAATATGCAGGCAAATCCGACATATGAGGCGCTGATACCTGAGATCATGGATTATCTGAGGATGAGCATAAGGCTTGCCGTTAAGTTCGGGATTGCCGAAGACAGGATTTTAATAGACCCGGGGATCGGCTTTGGAAAGACATTCGGTCATAACCTCGAAATAATAAAAAATCTTAGCGAATTTACCCTCCTCGAAAAGCCGATACTAATAGGCCCCTCAAGAAAGGCGTTCATAGGCAAGATACTCGGTGACGTCCCTCCATCGGAAAGGCTTGAAGGTACGGCCGCAGCAGTTGCGATTTCGATATTTAACGGAGCGAATATTATCAGGGTTCATGATGTTAAGGAGATGAAAAAGGTTGCAATGGTTTCAGATGCTATAAAGCGAGTGAAGGTAAGCTAAGGAGAAATTTTTGCAGGAGGTGACGTCTATTTGCTTGGGGGACGAATAATAGCAGATTCCTTTAAAAGGTTCATCGTGTCTTAGTGTGGGTGAATTGATAAGCTTAAAGCAGTATAACATGGCATCGGATAAAGGAAAAAGGGCTTTTAAAATGGTGGAAAAAACCTTATGATTTGCGGATGGGAAAAAAGACCCCTGATTCATTTGTCTGTCATCCATGTGACTCTCATTCCATGTGCCTGTCATTCCGGCTTGTCCGGAATCTTTCTGATATAATGGCTGTGTGGAAGAAGATACCTTTGCAGTGTATATTATGGCCAATGCAAGGCCGACCCTATATGTGGGAGTTACAAATAATCTCATAAGAAGAGTCTATGAGCATAAGAACAACCTCGATCCTGACTGTTTTACGGCTAAATACTATCTGCATAAGCTTGTTTATTATGAATTTTGTATGGATAGCCGAAGTGCCATAATTAGGGAAAAACAGCTAAAGAATATGAGCAGACAAAATAAAATAGAACTTATCAGGCAGGGAAATCCTTTTATGAAAGACTTATTGGAAGACATTCTCGGAAAGATTCCGGACAAGCCGGAATGACGACGAAAGGACTAAATGTACCCACACTCTTACGCGAAGACCCTATATTCTTTTCGCTCAGCATATTATAAAGGTGATGTGGTATAATTTTATCAGAAAAACGATTATTATAAAACAAAAATCCGTTAACTCCATGCATTTTATAGGAGAGGAGGCAATATGATATTCCACATAACATTGGAACGTGCCGAAGATGGCTGGATTGTTGCTGAGTGCCCGGCTCTTCCCGGCTGTGTCTCGCAGGGCAAGACCGAGCAAGAAGCGATAGAGAATATAAAAGAGGCAATCAGTGCATGGCTGTGGGCCGAGGATCAGAAAAGCCTATCTGCACTTCCTAAAGAACGTCAGCAAGAATCCATCATGGTTGCTGTATAAAATGGGAAGACTCGCGAATATCTCAGGGAAGGATGCTGTTAAGGCCTTCCAGAAAATTGGCTGGTATGTAGTCGGTCAAGTTGGCAGCCACGTCATGATGAGTAAACAGGGAGTGCGGGTTAATCTGTCCATTCCTCAGCACAAAGAACTTTCGGTCGGTACCCTCCGTGCCTTAATACGCAACGCTGGCATAACGGTTGAAGAATTTATTGGACTGCTATAAATAGAAACTGATTTAGGGGATACGGAAATTTATCTTAGCCCAATCGCAATGTTTCTACCTATATTCCAATTTCAAGGAGTTTCTTATGTTCTTGTTTATGAACCGGTTCTGTGTTGTTTGTATGCGCCGGCTTCAAGCCTTCATCACCTTTCTTTTCCCATCGAGATATCGTTTAAGATTTGGATGGCGAAAGGCAAAGACTGATAAGAAGATATTTTATCGTCGTAAGCCCAAACCCAAATGGGTAAGAAAGGAAATCATCCACCTCAAGGCATTAATGTTAGATGCAGGATGTAGGAAAGTAGCCAATACCTTCAACCGCAGATTTACCGAGAGTAAGAAGATGACAGTAAGTAAAACATACACCAATAATGTTATAAGAAAACATAAATATGAGATTCAGGTATTAAGGAAAAAGATAAAGAATAGAATACCCAATCCTGTACCGATGAATCTTATCTGGGGAGTTGATTTAACGGGGAAAACAGATACCAATGGAAATCTTATTAACATACTTGGGATATTTGAACATAAAAGCCGTGCAAATCTTTGTCTTGCTGCAATAAAGGATAAAGCCTCTATCACAATCTTACGCATCTTGTTCGATGCTATTGAGCTTTATGGCAAACCAAAATCTTTGCGCACAGATAATGAATCTGTTTTCACTTCATGGATATTTAGATTAAGTTTATGGCTGAATGATGCACTTGCTCAGTTTCGATTCTGGTACAACCATGTCAGACCACATCAGCATCTGAATGGAAGAACACCTGCTGAGGTGTGGGATGGAACTGATATTTTCACAAAAGGATATAAGCAGGAATACTGGTTTGAGGCGTGGGATGGATTGCTAACAGGGTTTTATTTAACATCAAGGGAGTAGGAAGTAGGCAGTAGGCAGTAGGGTAAGGATTTTTCAAAAAAGATGGGTGTCCGTGGGAGGTTTGTGTTCAGAGGTTAAACTGGAATGGAAATGTACGCTGACTTAATAAAAGTTATAAAACGCACAGCTTAAGGAGAGAAATTCTAAAGAGAAACGACTGAGATAACTACAGATTCCTTAAAAAGTTAGCTCGAATAATGTCGGAATGGTATTGTGGACGGATGGACAGGACATCTTTCTTGATCACCTCTATGTCTGCTTTGCTAATTCTCATAAAAACCTGTCAAGAGAAAAATGTTGCAAAAATCCAAAAATTGGGTTAATATCTTATATGTGCTATTAAATGTTAGTAGAATATCATATA
>JACQXD010000160.1 GCA_016208875.1 Nitrospirota bacterium | reverse complement strand
TATTCTCCTTATTCCGATATGATGAAAATATTCTATAAGACATTGAGGCCAATGTAAACCCCGCTTTATCCTGCCGATCCCCGATCAAGTTGAGGACAGACCTGTCGGCATCAGAGTTTCATCTGAATTAAACGAATAGGAAGTAATTGCCAATTTTGCATATTAGTCCCTGAAAAACCGCAGTAAAAACCAACAGATAACGTCAAGTTTTTTATGATTGACTTAATAAAAAACCCTATGATACCCTTAATCGTATCCGTTCAGATAATAACTGGTTGAATTTGGGTGACTAACATGACAAGAAGAGTATTAGTCATATTAATAAATGTTTTTATTGGTAAACACATGGGCGCATATCGGGCAAATACCAAAAACAGCATATTAGTCACATGGAATATGTCATTATTGTAAAGAGTTATATCGGCGCGCCGATTTAGAATTGGAATTTTGGATATGGTGCATGCGGGTGACTAATACCGCAAAAAGGCGCGTTATACGATATTATAAATATAAAAGATTCGAGGTGATGTGGGCAACTCAGAAGAGTCTGTAATCGTATGGACTGACTATATGAAGTACAGAGCAGAATTAAGGGGTTTTGAACTTTCAAAGATTGAAAATATATTGCGGCACTCTGGTGAAAGGTACTTCGATACTACAACCCATCGTTTAATTGCAGTAGGCAAACATGATGATAGAATGGTTATAATTGCATATGAGAAACATGGAAGCGAAATTACACCAGCCACAATTCATGCAACTACACGCCAACAAATTAATTTCCGAATTAAAACAGGGAGGTTTATATATGGATAAAACAAAAATGGCATATTTTAAAGATGAAGATATTCTGCATATAGTCATCTCTGAGGGCAAAGAAGCAGATAGCATTGAGTTAAGCCCAAATATTACTGCCGAGTTGAATGAAAGTGGTGAATTAATCGGCATAGAAATATTAGAGGCAAGTTCTTTTCTTCGCGATTCCATATTAGAATCATCACAAGCTAAAATACTTAAATTAAAAAAAGCCGTATAACAAAAAAATCCAGCGGATGTGGAATACTGCCCCGCTGATTTAGGCCGTTGAAGCTGTAGAAAAAGTCCCAAAAGGCCTGATAAAAGGATTATAATAACGCCATTCACCTTATGTGGATAAAGTCACAACGCATGGGAGGGAGGCAGTGGCGAGATACAAGGAATATGATTATACACAAGGGAAATTCATACCGGTGTACTTTGACAAACAGATACTGCCGGGGACTTTTGAATACACCCTTCATTATTTAATAGACAAAGAGATAGACCTTTCGATATTTGATTTACGCTATCAAAATGACGATACCGGTGCTCCGGCGTATGATCCTGCAATCCTATTAAAGATAATACTGTATGCCTACTCAAAGGGGATAACTACAAGCAGAGACATAGCGCAATGCTGCCGAGAAAACATAATATTCATGGCCTTATCCGCAGACACCCGACCTCACTTTACAACCATAGCGGATTTTATCTCATCGGCAGATAAGGAGATAATCCGGTTATTCCTTGAAGTCTTAATGACGTGTGACGAAATGGGTCTGATAGGCAAGGACATGTTTGCAGTAGACGGCTGCAAGATGCCGAGCAATGCATCGAAGGAGTGGAGCGGGACAAAAGAAGAACTCCGGCACAAAAAAGAGAAGATGGAGCAGGCGATAAGACAGATACTCAAAAGGCACAAGGAAGCGGATGCGGCAGAAAAAGACAAAGAGATAAACGAGCAGGAAGAAAAGTACATTAAGACCATCAAAAGCAAGGTAAAAAAGATAAAGGAGTTTCTCAAAGAAAACGAAGACAAGCCCGGCAAGACAGGCAAGCCCATAAAGGGCAATATAACTGACAATGAGAGCGCCAAGATGAAGACCTCACACGGAGTGATACAGGGATATAACGGGGTGGCAGTAGTAGATGATAAACATCAGATCATCGTTCATGCGGAGGCATTTGGAGCTGCACAGGAACATGACCTGCTTAAGCCGATGGTAGAAGGAACAAAAGAGAACTTTAAAGAGATTGGAGACAAAGACGTATTTAAAAAACAAAACTTGTAGCAGACACCGGATACCATACAGAAGCCAATATGCAGATGGTAATGGAAGAAGGCATAGATGCATACATACCGGATACCCAGTTTCGGAAAAGAGATCCCCGGTTTGCAGATGTGGATAGATACAAAGAACGCTTCAGAAAAGAGCGTGGAGAGTATTATGGAAAGAAAGACTTATACAGGGCAAAAGACTTTAAACTGAGTGATGGGAGAGGAAAATAGGGGAGAGGAAAATAGGGACACATCCCAGGGAGAGGAAAATAGGGACACATCCCATATTTTCTTAGCAATTGGAAAAAAACTTTGGCGGGTATTTGTGTTGAACTTTTTATGAAAAACCAAAGGCAGTAAAAAATATGGGGTGTGTCCCTATTTACAATGATTTTAAATGGCTTTACAATAGTTAAGAAAAGGAGAAAAAAATGAGAGTAGGTTTCTTTTCCGTGTTCAGAAGAATGGTTGTTTCTTTGGTTTTCGCAGTACTCGTATGCGGCTTGATTTCCTTTGGTGTTTCCGCTGTTATCGCAGCAGAGAACCCAGCGAGCTCCGATCGCGTTATTCTACAGGCGTTACTACTGCCATGACAACAAGTTTCTCGCCTTTATCCGCCTCAAAACCATGAGGAACCATCGGATCGCAAAGAATACACGTCTTCTCATCTGCCTCGATTTTTTCATCGCCTACGGTAAATGTCCCTTTACCCTCGATAACATACATCATGAGTCTTAACGGTGCTTTATGAGGTTCGAGTTTTTGACCTGCATTCAGACACATGAGCGCAATCCTCATCTCGGGTTTGTCCGAGAGCATCTCCCTTGAAATCCTGTCGGGATAGAATTTGATTAATTTCTTGAGGTCTAAGGTTTCCATAAATTTCTCCTTTATGAAACTGTTTTTATAATTATATCGTATAAATAAATGACGTCAAGGGGTATGATTTATGTCATTGTCTGCTTTTGAAAAACGATGTAATGTATAATCATAATCATTTATAAGGAGGAGAATATGCTCGATAAAACAAAGGTAGAAGAGGTTATAAACAGGATCAGGCCGTTTCTTCAGAGGGACGGGGGAGATGTGCAACTTGTCGAGATAACGGATAACAACATAGTGAAAGTAAAACTTGTCGGTGCATGCGGCTCATGTCCGATGTCAATTATGACATTAAAGGGTGGGATCGAGGTAGAGATGAAAAAGGCCATCCCGGAATTAAAGGCGGTAGAAGCGGTACCCTATCTCTGACACACTCCTTGCGCTCCTCTTGAATAAATGGACATGATTCCTTTATGATTAGAGAAAATAGGAGGAGGCCATATGGTTTCAAAGGAACAGGTCGAGGGTGTTCTTGAAAAGGTGAGGGCAGGGCTTAAATCCGAAGGTGGGGACATAGAACTCGTGGATGTTAAAGAAAATGTTGTATATGTAAAACTAAAAGGCTCTTGCGGCACATGCCCGATGTCTACACTCACAATGAAGAATTGGGTTGAGGCAAATATTAAGCGCGAATTACCCGATATAACTGCTGTTCAGGCTGTATGATGGTAAAGGCTGAAGGCTCAAACAGATGAGAAATTCATAAATCAAAGAGTGCAGACATCGCTCAAAAATTTCTTTAACTCGATGTTTTTTTGCAATCTTCTTGAATTGTTGTATGGATAAAACTATTCATAAAAACATCCGACAAGGGTACACTAAGGTATCGACAAATAAATTTTTTCGCGACATCTTCACTCTTCTAAATGTATTATTTGGGTTAATTTTGATTTTGTATCCATCCCGTCTTTTAATCGCTTCCGAACCTGTAGAAGTCAAAGATATAAGGCAGTGGTCTTCTAAAGGCTATACAAGGATAGTAGTCGACCTCTCCGGAGGTGTAGAATTCTCAAGCAAACGAATATCGGATCCGGACAGGCTTTATTTTGATCTGATCAATGCGAGGATCTCAAAGGAAATAAATACCGTCCTCCCCGTTGGAGATGGGATTTTAAAGACCGTGAGGGCAGGGCAATTCGATAAGGATACCGTCAGGGTAGTGCTGGATCTAGAGGAGATAAAGGATTTCAAGGCATTTATACTCGGCGAGCCTGCACAACTGATAATCGATGTTTACGGCAAAGCACCTGTAAAGACCCGGGATGCAATTTGTGACACTGCGGCAATAGTTCTTGACCCCGGTCATGGCGGACACGACTCCGGTGCAGTCGGACCGAAAGGCCTAAAGGAAAAGGATGTAGTGCTTGACATTGCTCTGAAGTTAAAGAAAATCCTCTCGAAAAAGAAAAATATCAAGGTCTTCCTGACAAGGGAGAAAGATGTATTTATACCATTGGTTGAAAGAACGGCATTTGCAAACAGCAGGCATGCCGACCTTTTCGTGTCCATTCATGCAAATGCCGATACCGACAGGAGGGCAAGGGGCATGGAAACCTATCTTTTAAACTGGACGGATGAGGAGGAGGCAATAAAAGTAGCTGCCAGAGAAAACCAGATATCGATAAAGAGCATGAAATCACATATGAATAAGTATAAAAATGAACTTGATATGATTCTGGCCGATCTGCAGAGAGGATATAAAAGAGAAGAGTCATTAAAACTTGCCAATTATGTACAGACATCGGTCATAAATAGTTTAGATGAAAGATACGGCAATATTCAGGACCGCGGTGTTAAGAGCGCACTGTTTTTTGTTTTATTCGGTGCAAAGATGTCCTCTGTATTGGTAGAAACTTCTTTTATAAGTAATCCCATAGAAGAAAGATTACTAAAAAAAGATACGTACAGAGAGAATATCGCAAAGGCGATTGCCAAAGGGATTGATACTTATATGGATGCCGTACCTACGGAACAAAAAATAGCAGGCCGTCGGAGCGGTGATTCGGCTGAAACAATAAAGAGAGAAAGATAACTTGTCTCCGGAATCGAAGATCACCGCATACATTGCCTTCATTGTCTCTATCTTCTTAGTTCAGGGTTTGATATTTTATATCTTTATTTTGATTTTCATTTCATTACTGCTTCTTAAAATTCCATTTGCTGCTCTGAAAAAAGGATGGATACCCATAAGCCTTTTTCTTGCATTCACTTTTTTCAGCAATATATTTTTCAGCCATGGGAAAGTACTCTGTAGTTTTGGTGTAGTTATGATTACGGAAGAAGGACTGCATATTGCCGCGATAAGGACATTGAGGATATTTTTTATGATCGCATGTGCAAAAATTCTTACTGCAACTACGCCTATTGAGGTATTGGTAGGGGCATTCGGAAAGATTCTAAGTCCCCTCGAGAGGATAGGTCTTCCCGTCGGTGAATTTTTTTCAACGATGGGACTTACGCTTAAATGTTTCCCCACGCTTAAGGAATACCTCTCTGAGAACTATAAAAATCACAGGCACGCCGCAGAAAATAATGGATTTTTTAAAAAGGTTAAAGTTATATCTTCGTTTCTTCTTCCGATGTTTATTCAGAGCATGCGATCTCCGGAAAAATTTTTTCAGGAGAAGAAGGCTGAAACGGATTCGGTATGACAGGTCGTACTATTACTTCAAATCTTTTATCAAATCCAAAACCAGCCTCACACCAACGCCTGACGCACCTTTAGGTATGTACGGTTTATCTTTCTCTGCCCATGCGGTGCTTGCAATGTCGAGATGAACCCATGGAACTTTTTCGGCGAATTCGTATAGAAAATATGCGGAGGTCACAAGTGAGCCTGTCTTGCCTCCGGTATTTTTTATATCGGCAATGTCGCTCTTCAAATATTCTTTATATTCTTCGAACAGAGGCATCTCCCATACCCGCTCGTATGTTTTTTCGGAAGACCGTTTAATCTTATTCATTAATTCCCTGTCATTCCCCATCATGGCTATTGCCTCATTGCCCAGAGCTATAGAGCAGGCGCCCGTCAGTGTTGCTATATCTATTATTGCCCGTGGGTTAAAACGTTTTGCATAACCGATAGCATCGGCAAGGATCAGCCGGCCTTCAGCGTCCGTATTGATTATCTCGATTGTTTTTCCCGAGATAGTCTTGACGATATCCCCGGGTTTTGTTGCAAAGCCTCCCGGCATATTTTCGGTTGCAGGGAGTATTCCTACAAGATTTACCGGCAGCTTTAATCCGGAGACGGCATTAAATATGCCGAGGACTGCTGCTCCGCCTGCCATATCGTACTTCATCTTTTCCATTCCCTCGGAAGGCTTTAATGAGATTCCTCCGCTGTCAAAGGTTATTGATTTTCCTATGAGCACTATAGGGTTACCTTTACCTCCTTTATATTCCACCAGAATAAATTTTGGAGGTTCCTTCGAACCCTTTGCAACAGAGAGGTAAGCTCCCATGCCGAGTCTCTCCGCCTCTTTTTTCTCCAGTATTTTCACAGAAACATTTTTTTGTCTCAGAGATAATGCCGTCTCTGCAAGATCCGTTGGAGTCATATCGTTAGATGGAGTGTTTATCATATCCCTTGCAAAACGTACTGCCGAGGTTACAGCCCCGGTCAGGCGAAGTTCATTATCGAGGTCTTTTGACGATTTGGAAAGTATTGTTATCCCTTCTATTGATTTGCTATCTTTTTTGGTAATGTAATTTTTAAAGGTATAAAGCCCGAGTAAAGCCCCTTCGATAAAATTTACGGGAGATAACTTGAGGGAGTGCATAACAGAGGTTGACAGTCCAATCTTTTTCATCCCCATATCCCGCAGATATACTAATGCCCTTCCACCGGCCTGTCTCAGCTTCTCTGCAGAGACCTTATTTTTTTTACCGAGACCCACAAGCAGGACTCTTTCCGGTCTTATCGGTTTAGGAGATGGAATAAGCAAAACCTCATTCTGTTTTCCACGAAATTCCTTTGAGAATGCTTTTTTGATAAGACCCTGGACATCCCCGAATCTGTTATAAAGCCCTGAATCACCCTCTGTAAAGGGAAGAATGATAACATCACAAGCACAATCCAATTCACTTATGTCTTTTATTAATATTTTCATTGCAACTCCTTTAAATCAAATAGCTTATAGCTAATAGCTGACAGCTTTCAGCTAATAATGAGTTAAATAAATTTTTGAACAATATCTGCATCTTCATAGATGTGTACTCTACACAAACATCTGAAGGAGACTTGAATAATCCGACAGATTATCAAACACACAATCCGCACCGGCCTGTCTTAACGCATCAACGCTGTACGGACCTGTAGCAACACCGATTGAAACTGCACCGTACGGCTTTGAGCAATAGATATCGCGGGGTGTATCCCCTATCACCGTGCAATTATAAAACTTTATCTTTATTTTATATAATTCCTCGAATCTCCTTATCGCAATAGGTAGAAGATTATCCCTGTCTTCGTCGTCGCTGCCGAATGCACCCGTAGGAAAGTACCTGTTTATATTAAAAGGTTCGAGCTTAATCCTCGCACCTTGTTCGAAATTTCCGGTAAGAAGTCCCAATTTTATATCCTTCATAAAACTTAACTCCCTCAATACATCGGAGATCCCCGGCTTAATATGTATCCTGCTGTTATCGATCTCTCTTCCGAGGTGCTTCAGGTAAGTATCGGTTATGGTTTTTACATTACCGTCTGCCGATATGCCGTGTTTCGCTAACCCTTCCTTTATTATCTGCAAATCTGTTTTGCCTGCCATATTTATCCCGTGGAAGGCATCTTCGATAGAAAAGAGATCGGTGAACGCAAGGGCAAGGGAACGTACACCTGCCCCTCCGGAGTCGATCAGTGTTCCGTCAACGTCAAACAATACTAAACGCATAGTTGATTTTAAAAGATGAGCCGGTATCTTTACAACCCCCTGCATGGATTATAGATTTCATGAGGATTAGGTCATTTTTATCTTGTCTGTTTTCTTAATTCTTCGGCTATATGGAAATGTTCTTCAGCTTTATTAGTTAATCCTTTTCTATCATAGGCAATACTAAGGTTGTCGTGTAAAACAGGATTATTAGGGCTCAGGCTAAGGGCAATCTTATAATAATCTATGGCCTTATCAATAGCACCTTTAAAATGATATGCGATACCGAGATTGTAATATATATCCATATTATCTTTTGGCATAAACCTCATGGCAGTTTGAAATTGCTCTATAGCCTCGTCAAAAAGACCTTGAGATATGTAGCTGATGGCAAGATTCTTATATGCGGCTATATAATATGGGTTGGATTTTATTGCGATCCGATAAGACACTATTGCCTTATCCTCGTGACCAATGGAGTGATAAGCATTGCCGAGGGCAAAATTTGCCTGTGCCTTTTTAGGACTCTTACTTACGGTATCTTCCCATAAACTCACCTCGGTCTGCCAAACTGTGTTTCTCTGATATGTTGCAATTGAAAGAATAATAACTGCAGTAGCCAGCAACAAAGGTACTGAGAGACGAGAGATCAGAGACAAGAGACGAGTTTGTGAAGCGTAATGCGTAATGCGTGAAGCGAAATAAAAGATAGCAGTACTAAATGCTATTATAAGACCAATCGATGGCAGATAGAGCCTATGTTCTAGAATGAAATCATTTCGCGGTATAATACTTGACTCGACAGATAATGCTATAAAAAACCAGAAGATGCCAAAAGAAATAAGTTTAAAGTTTAAAAGTTTAATAGTTGAAAGTTGATTGTTTGACTCCTCAGACACTTGTCGCCCCGGCGACTCGCCCGCGGAGAGAACCTTTAAACTTTGAAACCTTTGTCGCTTCGGCGACTTGCCAGTGGAGAGAAACTTGAACCCTTTAACCCATAGGTATGTGCCAAGACTGAAGATTGATAGAAGAAACAAAAGCGACAAAATTACGGCAGGTTCCAAAAAGGAATTATATAGAGGATAGTCATAGAATAAGTTCTGGTTAACTGGTAGTAAAAAAAGCCTCATATATGTAGCGATAACCCTGAATTGTGTAAATAGATAGTTCCACGTCGCCATTGTTGTCTGGCCCGTTCCTACAAAGTCACTAGCAAGATTATTTATACCTATAAAATTTAAAGGAATAATCAGCATGGAAAGCAGTAGAGGGATTAAATATAAAATCCTTCTAAATCGTGAATCGGTAAAAAATATGAACTCATAAAGAGTAATCACAATAGGAAGCGTAAAGGCTATCTCTTTAGTCTTCATTGCAAGAACAGCGGAAAATAACGATGCAAGATACATGATACATGATGCACGACTCACGATGCATGATTCACGATTCATGATGCACGATGTATGATTTTCTTTATCGTATATCGTGTATCCTGCATCGTGCATCTTTTTTGTATCGTGTATCCTGAACTTTATATACATCACAAGCGACAGCAGATAGAAAAATGTCGCAAGGGATGCAAACCGTTGCACGATATATGTTACTGTCTCTGTCTGGATCGGATGACTTACGAATATCAAAGCGGAGAAAAGGGCAATGAAAGAAGTGTCAAAGCGACCAAGTGTCATAGGGTCAGAGTCTTTAAAACTTTGATACTTTGACCCTTTGATACTCTAATGTTCTAAGCGTCAGTACCACAAGCCAATAAACAAGGATTGCGTTTAGGATGTGTATTGTAAGATTAACTATATGATAACCGGTAACATCAGATCCATGTACTTTATAATTCATGGCAAAAGTCAGATAACCGATATATCTGCTTCTAAAAAATACGTATCTCAGATACTCTTCGAAATTTTGTTTATCCGAATATCCACCGGAAAAAAGCAGTTCTTTATTAACGAAATTTCCACCAATATTGAAATTATCATCAAACTGAAACGGAACATTAAAGGTATTTGAGTAGGCAAGAATGCCAATAATTGCTACGAGAAAAAGATGAAAGATCGGGTTGCGGAGCAAATTTTTTTTTGAGACCTTTCCCATGAATAACTATAACACTTCTCGATTTAGTGGTTCAATGCACGAACAAAAATTTTCATACAACCCCCTTGACTTAAAATCCGGTTTCAATTAAAAATCATAAAGAGATGAAGAATATAAGACTGCTAATAGAATACGACGGCACAAACTATCACGGCTGGCAGAAACAAAGATCGGTCATCAGCCATCGGCTATCGGCCGTCAACTCTAAAAATATTATTACAATTCAGGGGATACTTCAGGAGACGATTAAAAAAATAGTAGGCGAGGATATAAAACTTATCAGTGCCTCAAGGACCGATGCAGGTGTTCACGCGCTCGGGCAGGTTGCATCATTCAAAACAAATTCGTATCTCAAGACCTATCTCTATCTTATCTCCAATATGAACATTTCATCCGCATTCCTTTACAGGTACACATGGAGGGTACCTTATAAACTTAATTTAGATATTATGAGAGAAACATCGGGATTACTCCGCAGCAGTCATGATTTTTCGGCATTCAGGGGGACAGGCTGCGGTGCAAAAAATACAGAGAGAGAGATAATCTTGCTGGATGTTGAAATGCTGAACAAGATTGATTTTATGACGGTTAGGCTTGATGGAAATTTTATAAAGATAAGGATAACCGCAAATGCATTCCTGAGACATATGGTCAGGAATATCGTAGGTACTCTGGTTGAGACCGGCAGGGGGAAGATGACGCTGCGATCTGTTCTTGAAGCTATAGAACTTAAGGATAGGAAGAAGACCGGTCCTACTGCACCCGCAAACGGTCTTTTTCTGGAAACGATAAGATACTGACAGTTTTTCCTTATCCATGTCGCACAGTATAATTTTATTTTTTACCCTTGACATGCATATTGTTCTTTGATAGCGTTGTTTTTAAAGGGCTAAGATTTTTTAAAGATCGTAATGAATAATATGACTAAAAATCTAAAAATATTTTACAAATTTAAAAAATCTTTTTTAATCCTATCCATAATTATTGTCTTCTCGGTTCTCTTCGGTTCCGAATCAAAGGCGTCTTCTGTCGAGAACGGTAAAGGCATATTTGAGCATATTTGCTCGCGCTGTCATACTCTTGGCGGGGGACTTAAGGTAGGTCCGGATCTAAAGGGCGTTACCGACAAGAGAGAAAAGAAATGGCTTTTTAATTGGATCTCAAATCCCGAGAAGGTTGTTGAATCTGGAGATGCTATAGCAGAAGAACTTTTACTTAAATATACGATAAAGATGCCTTCTCACGGTCTCTCCACGGACGAGATATCTTCCTTAATAACCTATCTGGAATCTCAGAAACTCGCACCGGCAGTTCCAATCAAGGAGGAGAAAAAGGAATTCGAGATCAACCTTGTATCAAATACTTATTTCCTCTATTCGGAGAATGTGGAAGGGAAAAAGTTTGCTCCTTTATATGAGTATGTCGAGATGGACGTCAAGGACAATAAGAGGAGATTGAGTTTTCATTCTGCCGGATGGCTGGGATATGACCTCAGCACTGTAAAGGCAGACGGGGAAAGAGAGCGGGATGAATTCACTTATGCATACCTTTCTTATCGGCCTATCGAGGATAGGATACTTATTTTTAATCTCGGTAGACACCTAATATTCGGAGGCGTTGCATCCGAGCAGATAGACGGGGCATCTGCAAGATGGGAGATAATCCCCTCGACCGGTATCTCTCTTTATGGCGGTGTACCTGTCGAGACCGAAGATGACAAAAGAAAATCCGATTCCATATACGGAGGCAGGATATTCCAGAAGATAGAAAGAAGGGCTGAGATAGGTATTTCATATCTAAAAGAGAACAATGATAGTGAATCATACAGGGAGGAGATGGGGATAGATGTATGGGGTTTTCCGCTGCAATGGCTGGAATTACAGGGACAGTCATTTTACAACAACATTACGGACGGATGGATCGAACATTCATATAATCTTCGTCTTTATCCGATAAAGCGACTCGTTGTGTCCGCCTTCGTTTCCCATACCGATTACAATGATGCTTTCTCGGCCACGACTATTAGTGCGTTTTCTCCGGACTATTTCGGGATTGACGAGAGGATGACAAAAATAGGAGGCTCCGCAGACTATGAATTTTGGAATAAGGCGGTCTTGACCGGAGATTATACAAACTATGATTACAAATTGCAGGGGAGTGCCGACTATTTCGGTGCTTCGATATCCGCAACGAGATATAGCCTGAAGACAGGTGTCTCGCTGCACAGGATGAACGGGTCTTCTGATAGGCTTAAATACTGGGAGGCAAGGGGCTATGCCGTAAAGAGTTTTGCAGGTCTAAAAGCGGCACTGGATGCTATTAATATCCATTATGACAGGACAATAAACGATCTATCTAATGCCTATTCTATTAACGGAACTATAAGTTATGGATTTACAAGATACCTTTCGGCAATGTTAAATCTCGATTACGGAAAGAACCCTGATTTTACGCATGAATTCAAGGGACTCTTTAAACTTGTATTAGGTTTGAACAAGTGAGATCGGTGCTATGAAAAAAATATTTTCAATCAAAAGAATTTCTCAATGCTTTGCATGGGGAGTAACATTTTTTTTCTGTCATTCCCGCTTGTCGGGAATCCTTCCGAAAGATTCCGGACAAGCCAGAATGACGGATCGCAGCTTTCTGAGGGGGAGTTCATCTTTGATTCTTATGTTTCTCATCTCTATCGGTATACTTTTATCTTCGCATGATATGCAGGCAGAAGAGAAACCTGTGCCTCCAAAACACCCGATAGAAGTTATCTCCGCACCTATATGCATGGAGTGTCATATAGATGAAAGTGGAGCTGCCTTGAAGCCGATGAAGACATTTAACCACAGCAGCGATTTTATAAAGAGACATCGTTTCTATGCCTCGCAGACAGACCATCTTTGTCAGGCCTGCCATAAGGTGTCCTTCTGTACAGACTGTCACGCCTATAAGGATGAATTAAAGCCGAGTCTGAAATACCCGGATGAGCCCGAGAAATGGCTGCCACATAGGGGAGATTATCTTTTTCAGCACAGGATTGACGGAAGAACAGACCCCGCAAGTTGTTTCAGATGTCATGGGAGACAAAACAACAGGAAATGCAAGGAGTGCCACAAGTGAATAGGTCCGGATATTTTTTTCTCATGTGCCTCGTTCTGCTGTGCGGCTGCAGCAACGGCTACGATGCAGGGAAGATATACGTTCCCGAATCGGGAGGACACGTTGATAAATGGACAAATCCCGACTATATCGGTACGAGCGACTTTCACGGTTATTCTGTCAACATCAACTATAGTTCACCCAAAGGCCCCTCTTTATATGCGTTAAGATGTTACGGTTGTCACGGCAAAGATGCCGGAGGGTATATCGGTCCCAATATTCAAGGGAGATCGGTAAATAACATTAGTAATGCAATGAATACCGTTAGATATATGTTATGGCTTGGCCGTCTTTCCACCAGCGATGAGATACAGGCAATAGCGGATTTTCTTGCCGATACCGGTATGACCTCAACGTATACGGTTGATGCAGACGTATGTAGTTCATGTCACGGTGACGATTTCAACGGAGATATTGCAAAGATAGGATGTTATGCGTGTCATTTAGGTCCGGACGGCACTAACGGACATCCGTCGGGTTGGACCACGGTAAAGAGTAATTCAGTACGCTTTCACGGTTATTATGCCCTGCGTTCGACTACTTCATGTACTGCATGTCACGGCTCTGATTTGAGGGGGCCAAAAGTGCCGAGTTGTTACAGTTGTCACGGCAGTTGCGATAGTACCAATTGTCCGCCTGTTGCCTATGCAGGATCAGATCAGAGTGTTGTGGTGAGTACGACAGTTACCCTCGACGGTACAGGCAGCAGCGATGTCAATGGAGATGCGTTGACCTATAACTGGTCATTTACTTCAAAGCCGGTAGGAAGTTTGGCATCATTATCGGATTCAACTGCATCGATGCCCACGTTTACAGCCGACGTTGCGGGTAATTATGCAATAAGCCTTACGGTCAGCGATGGTAAATCCGGCAGCGAGGCAGACTATGTCGCTGTGACTGCTTCGTCATCGGTGTCGGCAGTATCATTTTCAGCCGGTGTCCAGCCGGTATTTAATAACAACTGTATTAGCTGTCATGTCTCAGGCGGATTCGCAGGTTTTCTCATTTTAACTTCCGGTGTATCTTATAACAATCTTGTAAATCAGCCTTCTGCAAGGACAGGGAATCCACCTTCGGGGACCCGTGTAGTTCCTTACGATTCTGCAAACAGTGTACTTTATCAGAGAATAAGCGGCATAGGGCTGCCGGCAGGCGAAAGCACAATGCCGCTGGGCGGTGCCCTTCTTAGCGACTCGGATCAAAGTCTTATTAAAACATGGATAGATCAGGGAGCATCTAACAATTGAAAATGTGATCTCTATCATAAATATAGATACAGATGATTTCGTTTCAACTGTTTTTTGTATTATTGACATTAATTTTTTATTTGAGATAATTAGAATAATAGTATGTCCAAAACAGAGCATAAAAAAGGTGTCATAGAAGGTATAAAATATCAGATTAAAATCCTCAATTGGATAGTACTGATAATCGTTTATGCCCTTCTGTTCCTTATTATAAGATTCCTATATGTATTTCTTGATTATGTAAATACACCGTCTCTGGTAGCCATCCTTTCAATAGTGGCCGGACTTGTAGTCGTAGGAATTTATATAGCCAATACCGCCTCAAAAAACGCCATAAAGACAATAGATGAATATCACAATAAGCTTAATACTTTTCTCGATACCACGAGAGATCTGCGGGAGATCGTCTATGGAGACGTTCTTCTTGAAAATATTATGGACAGCTCATTGAAGATTACGAAAGCAGATGCAGGATCAATACTTCTTACGGAGGGAGATAAACTGGCTTTTAAGGTAGTAAGGGGACGTGAAGGCAGTAAACTGGCAGGATTTTCGATTCCAAAATCTCAGGGAGTTGCCGGGTGGGTTGCGAACAACGGGAGTGCCATCAGGATTGACAATACTAAAAACGATAACAGATTTAACCCGGAGGTCGATAGAATAACGGGTTATAACACAAACTCGATCCTCTGCGTACCTCTAAGGTTGCACTCGGGGACTATAGGGGTATTGGAGTTGATAAATAAAAAGAACGGTACTTTCACTTCCGATGATGAGGAGTTAATATCATATTTCGCGGACCAGGCCGCTATTGCTATATCGAGGGCAAAGTTTTATGAAGACCAGAAGAATTATGAGATACATCTCACCGACATACTTCTCGATGCAATGGACAATCATATCCATGAAAAGAGCGGTCACTCAAAGCGGGTTGCAAAATACAGTCTTTTGATGGCACGCGCAATAAACATGAGCGAGGAAGAACAGAGAAAATTGTACCGTGCCTCTTTACTCCACGACATCGGGTTTTTGAAGATCCGTTTGAAGGATATATCCACAAAAGAGGAGTATAAGACACATCCCAATATCGCTTATAATATGTTAAAGCCGATAACCTTTTATTCCGATATCGCCCCATTTGTCTTGCACCACCATGAGCGATACGACGGCAATGGCTATCCTTCCGGTCTGAAGGGCGAAACTATCCCTCTCGAATCGAGAATTATCTTTATCGCAGAGGCATTCGACGCAATGGTAAGCAAGGATTCATATAAATATGTCGGAAGGCTTATTGAGCAGACGACATCTCCCTCTATGCGCGGGCGGATTCCGTCATGCGATCGAAGAGCTCAGAAACAATGCAGGTACCCAGTTCGATCCGGAGCTTGTAGAAATATTTCTAAAAAACATTAACGAGAGCTTTTTAGACGATATGTGAGAATCTTTTCTTTGTATTGTTCGAAAATCTTCTGTTCGAAAATCTTCTTGACAATTCCACATTTTTCAGTGTATTCTGATATTACTGATTAATCAGCATACAAATCCCAATAATAAGAAAGAGGCCGACCGATGGTGAAAAAAAATAAAAATATATGCCTGCCTATGGACAAAATAAGCTGCTGCAAAGTCGAATCGCTGATAAGCGTCGACGATCGGGGGCAGATGGTGCTTCCAAAAGAATTGAGGGACAGGGCTGACATCCGTGCAGGCGATAAGCTGGCTGTTACTACATGGGAAAAGGGTGGAAAGATATGCTGCATTACCCTGACAAAGGTTGAAGAGCTTGCGGAAATGGTGAGACACACACTCGGTCCGGTAATGAAGGAAATACTTTAAACAGCAGGCAATGATATGAAGGAATTAAAATTTATAAAGATTGAATCTCAGGATAATAAAAGCCTTGCTATTTGTAAGATCGCAGAAAACAATAATCCGATCGAGACCCCGGCAGGGAAGGCCTGCAAGATAAGAACCGAATGGTCTTTAACCGACTATTGGGGACAGATTA
>JACQXD010000165.1 GCA_016208875.1 Nitrospirota bacterium | reverse complement strand
TAAAATCAAATTTTGGAACGATTATCTCGATAGCGCTTATGCATACATCTGGTTACCTAAGGATCAACTTCAAGACTATATTGCTCAGAGGGAGAAAGAAAACGAAAAAAGCCTCAATGAATATATACATGAATCCGAAGAAAGACTCGAATCAAAAAATACAGTTAATACCGGCTCTAACGGAAAATCGGACAATAGAGACATCGCGTACCGCCGCCTTGCGATCGCACATGCGATAATATCTCTAAAGAGTGAAAGCGGTGAGGAGTTGGCTAAGGCCGTTGAAATGATTGACAGGATTAAGAAGAAGGAAGGGATACCGGAAAATATCTATTGGATTAATTATATACATGCCTTGAAAGAACTTGATCTGGCCAGAAATGGGAGAGATGAAACCAAACGGCAGGAAAGCAGGAGCCGATTCGAAAAAAATATAAATGAAATATGGCTTAACGTTATATATAATTTAGAAGAAGATTCGGCAATAGTCCGGACCAGCGATAGTAAAAGTTCTATTTGTACGGATACGTATGAGAGTTTTTATTCCGTATTACCTCAACTATATAGGAATATCGCAGATTTAATAGTTGATAAGGCTATTATTGACGTTAAAATGCCTGTCTCCGACTACCTGGGTTCCGTTGTTTCTGCGCTGCAGTACCGGGAGTTTTGCGAAACAAAAGACGAAAATCAGTTTTTTACGGATATGATAAAAAATATTTCTTACAACGTAGGTGCACCGGATTCGGATAACTTCAGGCTTAAATTTACCGTTGCTAATTATAGGGCAAAGGAATTATTCGCGGATGTCGAAAATTTTATTGACACGAAACCCGAGAATGCGGAGCTGCCGTTTTCTCTATCGAGAAATTATCAGGAACTCGCTTATAAATGGGCTGAGAGCCGGAGGGGAAAGGCAGTTGCAACATACAGATTCTTGAATTCAGCCAATCTTATCATAGATCGTCTCGATGGGCTGCCCGAATCCTTTCATACGGTGCCGGGGCACGACGGCGCGATAACGATGGATATGGCGATAGGATTGTATCAAGAACTGGCCGATGCGAAAAAAGAAGAGTTGGTTGGATGGGAGATATATGATGATAAGATGTATTATGCCGTCATGCGGAATTTATGGCGGTCAATAATGGATTTTGTGATCGTAAGCAGTAATTATTATACAAGCAACCTTAACGTTCAGGACAGACGCGAATTTATTAAGAGATCGGCTCCTGCCGAGGCAGCACTTTTAAAATATCTGGAACTCTTTGAAAGGTATACCTCAAAAGGATACTCGGAAATAATCCCTGACAATGCTTATTTCGGGGCGGCGGAAGCAGCGGGGATACTTGCCGACGTACAGTATTGGTCGCAGTCCTTTAGTGATGACATGTCTCTGTACAATTCTTCTTTCAGACATTATCTGCAATCCATAGAGATATTTCCATTTGACGAAAGGTTGATGGGAAATATTATAAGGAAACTTAAAAAAGACTCGCGGCTCGAGTTATTTTACAATTATTTATTGCCTCTTTCGGAGAGACTTTATAACTCTCAGTCGATAAAATCATTCCGGTATGAAAAAGAAGACGGATGGGAAGATATCGCCGCTCTGGAGAAAGACGTCTTTGAGAGTTTGGCTAAAATGAAGTCGCCCGATAATGAATTGGAGACGCAGACATTAGAGAAAATACGAAAGATCCTATCTAGGGAAAAAGATCACCCGATCCACAAACTGCTGAGAAAACTGTATTATGAAAATGGAAGAAAAGATTTAAATTACCTTGCAGTAAAAGAAAAATTGGATAAATCCCAAAACGAGACCGTAAAGATTCAGGAAATGCCTGCACGAACGAAAGAGAAGATAGCCCCTTCACAAACCGGGAAAGACTCGAAGGCAGAGTCCGGTATTCCTCCGCCTGAACCGGCAAAGATTCATGAAGAAAAAACGGTTGCAAGTATTCCCGTACAGGAAATAGTCAAATCAGAGACTCCACAACCGGAGACCGTAAAGGCTCCGGAAACAAAAAATGTTGAAAAAGAAAAAAAAAGCAGCAGAAGTAGCTCTCCTTTTGAGTTAAGAGGTATTACTATTAAGGACGAAGGGGAAAAGATCCGTGTAGATTTGGATTTTGACCCTGTCAAAGGCGGCGGCGATGTTTCTTACGAAACGGCAATCGAACATAGAGATGGAAAAGAATGGATGAAATTGACGTTAACCCCTGTATTAAAAGGCACGAGAAATCCCGTTATGAATATCCGATCTAAATTAACAGGTAAGATTCTTATAGAAAAAGATACGACGGAAAAATACTCTTTGAATATAATGGTCGAGATCCCGCCAGGAATGTCAGGGGTAAAAGACTTATTGGTCGTAGGCGCACAAAATCCATAGCTTTCATATAAAATCCTGTCACACAACTCCACCTTTTTTACCTTTTATTCTTTCGGAATGGTTATGCTACAATAATTTTAAGAGATAACATGGACAAAGAAAAAAGACATTTCAGAAGATACAGAAAACATTCGGAGTTCAACCTCCTGATCAAAGGTAGGCCCTTCAAGGCAGAAACCCTCGACTATTCCCTCACGGGCATTGGGGCAATGGTCGAGGATAGCCCGCCTATAAAGGAAGGAGATACCGTCACCCTTAATATAACTACTCCTCCTCTGAGAGCAGAAGGAAAAATTGTATGGACGAAGAGAATAAGGTCAGGGCTAAAGATAGGGATTAGCAGTAACGGAGATTTGAAGGGCAGTCTGGAGGATTATGCACTCGCAGATACGCTCACGGGTCTCCAGAGAAGTAATGAAACAGGTATACTCGAAGTGATAAGCGGCGCGATATGTAAACGGATTTATATCAAGAACGGCGATATGATCTTTGCAGCCTCGAATCGGGACGAAGACAGGCTCGGCGATATACTGCTTAAGGAGAAGAAGATCACACAGGAGCAATTTGACCAGTCCGTCGAGGAGATGAAAAAGACAAAACAGAGGCAGGGTACTGTGCTCGTCAGGCTCGGCTATCTCAAGCCTCGGGAACTTGCATCGGCAGTAACCCATCAGATCGAAGATATAATTGTAGGCCTTTTCAGCCTGAGACGCGGGAGTTTTCAATTTAAAGAAGGGCCATTGCCTACGGATGAAATAATCACGTTAAAGTTGAGTGCTGCAAATCTCGTATACAGAGGGATAAAGCGGATTAACGTCCTCAATGATATAATCGCAAACCTGCCTCCTATGGATTCTATTATTTGTTTCTCCCCTGACCCCCTGAAGCTCTTCCAGAACATAAGTATTGATATGGACGGCAAGAAAATACTCTCTTACATTGACGGCAAGACTGCAATAAATCATATTGCCTTAGCATCCAACCTCGATCGGCTTAGTGCATTGAAGACCATATATGCACTTTTAAGCACAGGGATAATCGAAGCCGTTGAGGAAAAGACGAAGGAAGATGAGATTCAAGAAGTAACGGCAGAGGATATTATCGAGGAGGCAGAGGTAAAGGTTGATACCGAGATCATAAATATGATAGAAGAGATGTACGATAAATACAAAGACCTCGGATATTATGGTGTTCTCGGGCTCAAAAAGTTTGCAACGACCGCCGAGATAAAGAGTGCCTACTACGATGCAGCCAAGAGATTTCATCCCGACAAGCATTTCAATCTTCCATCGGCAGATCTAAAAGGCAAACTGAGCGATATATTCGCATACATAACAGAGGCGTATACAACGCTCTCCAACCCTGAAAAGAGAGGCGTGTACGAGAGGCAGGTTTCAAGCCGGTCGGGACCGACACTTTCCAATAAAGAACTTGCCGGGGCAAGATTCGAGGAGGGCAAGATCGAATTTGCAAGGTATAACACGGCACAGGCCCTCGAGCTCTTCGGCCAGGCAGCTTATCTGGACAGTTCCACTGCAAAATATCATTATTTCTATGGACTGGCCCTCGGTAAACTCGGCAGGCTCAAAGAGGCAGCGAGGGCAATCCAGAGGGCGCTCAAGATCGAGCCTTCAAATCCCGATTACCTTGCAGAGGCAGGGCATATCTATATCAAGGTTGGTCTTCCATCGAGGGCAAAGAGCACTTTTGAGGCAGCTTTAAAGATGTCACCTTCGCATAAAAGGGCAACCGAAGGCATGGCAATAGTATCCGAGGTATCTGTAGATGAAGGATGATAGGGAAAATAACGGCGATCCCGACATTCTCATAAATCACCTGCTTTCACGTGACCAATCCACCGAAAAAGGTGCGGGGCAATTAGATATCAGACATATAAGAGAAAGATTCTTAAATGCCCTCAAAGAGATATCCCATCTTGAAAAGGTGCTCGAGGAAAAAAATACGCAATTGGCCGTAGCTTCAAAGGAAAAAGACAGACTCCTCCATGCACTGAACAAGGCATTTGGAGAAAAGAAAAGACTTCACGACAGGCTTGCAGATTTCGACGTATTGAGAAATATGGAGATCGTGGAATTCAAGCAAAGCTCCGAAAAAATTATCGGTGAGATAAATCGTCTCCGCAAAGAAAATAGCGAGATGCTCGATGACGTCTTTGAAAAAGATGCGATGCTCGATAGAAAGGAACTCAAGATAAGGGATGTACAGGATGACCTCTATACAGCGGTGGAGGTATTGAGAAAAACAGAGTCAAGATATAAAGAGATCGAACAGGAACGGGATTCCCTCAATGAAAGACTTAAAGATATGGAAAGGCGGAATACGGAAAATTCGGGAAGGCTCGAAGAATATGGGAAACTTTTAGATAATGCCGATTTTGAAAAAGACGCTGTCGCGCGCGAAAGGGATTCGCTCAGTGAGAAACTCAATATGACAGTCCACGATCTAACCGGGAAGTTGGAGGCTGAGTATCAGGGTAGGATTGAGGTTCTCAATAACACCATAACGGATTTAAGGACGGGTCTCGAAAAAGACCTGCAATTAAAGAACGAGATGATAGCCGGTCTGGAGAGCCGATATGAGACCGATATGAAAAAAGCCTCACTAAGAATAGACCGGTTAACTGCAGGGAAAGCAGAGGTTGGGAATGAAAAAATAAATGAAAATGCCTCTCTAAAAAATGAGATAGCGTTAT
>JACQXD010000071.1 GCA_016208875.1 Nitrospirota bacterium | reverse complement strand
TCTGTGGAGTTCTTTCTGAGTCTTCTTGCTATGCCGCTCATACTTTCACCCCCACCCTTGCCCTCCCCCCTCAAGGGGGAGGGTTTCCCTTATATCTCCATATGTTACAGATGTCTTTTTCATAGAACTTTTGACATTACCAAAAAAACAGTTTTCAGTTTACAGTTTTCAGTTAAGTTCACTTTTGATAATTTTATTCTGTTTTGTGATATAATGTTTACATGAAAACAGCCGTTAACGAAATAGAAAACATTAGTGAAATTCTCTCCGGACTTCCAAAGTCTGTTCTGCGAGAAGTAAAAGATTTTGCATCTTATCTTTCCGACAGGGAACACAGGCGTAAGGAGTTTGTCAAACGAGTTTTGAAAGCTGAACAAGAGCCATATACTGAATGCCACACTGTTGAAGAAGTCATGCAAGCTGTTCGAAATGCCCCTGAAGATGATGACGATTAGAACTGCTGCATTATTCGAAAGACAATCAAAAAAACTTCTTAAGAAAAATCCTGAACTCGAAAAATTATATATATCAGTCATCGAAAAGCTGATATCTGACCCATTTGAGCCAACCCTCCATACGCATTTTCTTACCGGCAAGTTGAAGGGCAAATATGCCTGTTCTCTTACCCATAAACTGCGACTCGTATTTACCTTATCCGGCGACATAATCCATCTCCTCAATATCGGCAGCCATGATGATATTTATTAAGCCCTTAATTATAGTTCAGTTTTCAGTTAAACAGCCCTCAGCTTTTAAAATCCGTCTTTTACTGACCGCTGATTGCTGACTGCTTATCATATTAGACGTATCATCTTCCGATTTCTTACACATTTTTTATCCCCCCAAAAAAATCTCTTTCACGTTATCAAATAGAACGGAAAACTGCCTATCAGGGTTCTTAACAATAAGAGATTATCTATCAAAAAGATTGCAACGATTAGCTAAAACTACAAAGCAGTCCAAATATATTCAGAGATTCATAATCCGGCACTTGAACAGATTTTTCTTATTCTTTAAATCTTTTGAAAACCAGGCATGCATTCGTACCGCCAAAGCCGAAGGAATTGGATAGGACACAATTGACATCCATCTTCCTTGCCTTGTGAGGTACATAATCGAGGTCACACTGGGGGTCGGGGTTATCGAGGTTGATAGTCGGCGGCACAATATTATTCTGCATACTGAGGATGCTTATAACAGCCTCCACGCCTCCGGCTGCACCGAGCAGATGGCCTGTCATGGATTTTGTTGAACTTATTGCAACCTTATATGCGTGTTCCTTGAAAACGGTCTTTATTGCGATGCTCTCAAGTTCATCGCCGTATTTTGTAGACGTTCCGTGGGCATTTATATAGTCAACATCCGAAGGCTTAATGCCTCCATCTTTTAAGGCTATTGCCATGCAACGTGCAGCACCTTTGCCCTCAGGCGCCGGGGATGTAATATGATATGCATCTGCCGTCATACCATATCCGGCCACTTCCCCGTATATCTTTGCACCTCTCGAAATCGCACCATCAAGGCTCTCAAGTATCAATACGCCGGCACCTTCACCCATTATAAAACCATCCCTGTCTCTGTCAAAAGGTCTGCTTGCCTTCTCAGGTTCATCATTCCGGGTAGAAAGCGCCTTCATTGCATTGAATCCGCCTATACCGAGAGGTGTTATGACCGATTCGGAACCTCCGGCAATCATTGCATCCGCATCGCCGCGCTGAATTATCTTGAAGGCGTCTCCTATTGCATGACTTCCCGTAGCACATGCAGTTGCCGTTGCACTGTTAGGACCTTTAGCACCGAATTTTATAGATACCTGACCGGCTGCGAGATTTATTATCAGCATGGGGATAAAGAAGGGCGTTATCCTTCTCGGTCCTTTCTCAAGCAAAACCGAGTGGTAATGTTCGATAGCAGGCAGCCCTCCCATTCCAGAGCCGATTATAACACCTACCTTTTCTGTGTTACTCCCGGTTATCTCTAATCCAGAATCCTTCATTGCCATATCCGAAGCAGCGATAGCAAGATGGATAAACCGGTCCATCTTTTTTACCTCTTTGACCTCTATATATTCTTCCGGATTAAAGCCCTCGATCTCACCGGCTATACGGGTCGCAAAGGAAGATGAGTCGAATTTTGTGATCTTTCTTATACCCGAGATACCTTGAATAAGATTATCCCATGTTTTTCCGACCCCGATACCGAGAGGCGTTATAAGGCCGACGCCCGTTACTACAACTCTTCTTTTCTCCATTAAGATTTTTTGCTGTTGATATACGCTATTGCATCCTTGACCTTTGTTATCTTCTCGGCATCTTCATCGGGTATTTCTACATTGAAAGCCTCTTCGAATGCCATCACCAACTCAACGGTATCCAAGGAATCTGCACCAAGATCCTCCACAAAAGAAGCCTCGGGCGTCACCTCGGAAGGATTAACCCCGAGTTGTTTCGATATACTCTCCTTTACTTTTTCGTCGACCATTAAAGCACCTCCAAAATTTAATTCAAAATTTAAAATGCAGTGTCAATTTTCAGTGTTTGGTTCTTTTACTGACACTGACACTAATCACTGACACTTTTTTATTTTCATCACATATACATGCCGCCGTTGACGTGCAATACCTGTCCGGTTATGTAACCCGCTCTCTCCGATGCAAGAAAAACAACGGCATTTGCAACATCTTCAGGCATACCAAACTTTCCGGATGGAATAGCCTTCTTCATCTCGTCTTTGACATTTTCAGGCAAGGCATCCGTCATTGCAGTAGTTATAAAACCCGGGGCCACCGCATTGGCGGTTATTCCCCTGCTTGCATACTCCTTTGCAATCGTCTTTGTCAGCCCGACAATACCCGCCTTCGACGCACTGTAATTTGCCTGTCCCGGATTCCCCATAAATGCAACTACCGAGGCAATATTTATGATCCTGCCGTATTTCTGTTTAACCATAATCTTTATTGCCTCTTTAGAACATAGGAATACGCTTTTCAGATTAACAGAGATAACAGTATCCCAATCCTCTTCCTTCATCCTCATTATCAGGCTGTCTCTCGTCACACCTGCATTATTTATCAAAATGTCTATTTTACCAAATTCTTTTGATATATGCTCGAATATTTTAGCCACCTCGTCGGACCTTGAGACATCGAGTTTAACAGGCATTGCCTTTACACCGAGTCTCTCGATCTCTACAGATGTATCTCTTGCCTGCTCAAGGCTTATATCGGCAATAACGAGGTTGACCCCTTTTTTCGCAAATGCCCCGGCTATAGCCTTTCCGATACCGCGTGCACCTCCCGTAATAACAGCGACCTGTTCTTTGAAGTCCATAAAGCCTCCTAAAAATTAGCTATAAAGTTTAACAGAGATTTCTTATTATTTTCCAGTATTTTAGATGAGACTGCCTTTTTCTAAGAATCTTATATCATGAAACTAAAAAAAAACAAGTATTCGGTGTATAATTAGTATTAAGGGTCTCATAATTGAATTTACATTATTCAGGAAATCTCCCCTTGCCCCTCTTTGCCAAAGAGGGGAATTATTCCTCCCTTTGAAAAAGGGAGGTTAGGAGGGATTTTTAAAATCAATGTTGTTTTTATTGTAAGACTGTTATGTCTCAAAGCCCCGAAGGACAGTTAAAAATGGAAAGGAGCATTTCAATGCATAAAAGGGTAAAAAAAGCCGTATTCCCTGCCGGCGGACTCGGCACAAGGTTTCTACCTGCGACAAAGGCATCACCTAAAGAAATGCTTCCTATCGTCGATAAACCGATGATCCAGTATGCAATTGAAGAGGCAATAACATGTAACATCGAGGAATTCATAATAATTACGGGTAAATACAAACGCGCAATCGAAGACCACTTCGACTCGGCGTACGAGCTTGAGGAAAACCTCAAAAAAACGGATAAGAAAAAACTTCTCGAGGAAATAACAAGACTAAACCATATAAACTTTGCATATATAAGACAGAAAGCGGCACTGGGACTTGGACATGCGATCCTTTGTGCGCGACCGTTTGTGGACGACGAGCCATTTGCAGTCCTTTTGAGCGATGACGTTATAGAGCCGGAAGAGACACTACTGTTAGATATGGTCGGGCTCTACGAAAAATTAGGCTGCTCAATACTTGCCCTCGAAGAAGTTCCGGTGACCGAGATACACAAATATGGCGTAATAGGCGGTATTGCTTCAGAGGATGGAATATATAAAATCAATGATCTGATCGAAAAACCTACAAAGGAAAAAGCTCCTTCCAACCTCGCAATAATAGGCAGGTATATTCTCACTCCCGAAATATTCGGTATACTCGAAAAATTAACCCCCGGCAGGGGCGGTGAAATACAGCTTACTGACGCCCTGAGAGAGCTTCTCAAAAAACAATCCATTTACGGTTACATCTTCAAAGGAAAGAGATACGATGCAGGAGACAAATTCGGGTATCTTAAGGCAACAATCAACTTCGCATTGAAAAACCCTGAGGTCTCGGAACCATTCACTCAATATTTGCAGGATATTGCACAAATGTTAAAAAATAAAAGGCATAACGAAGATAGAAAGTCTGTGAATTATAGTATCCCTCTAAAAGACAATATTATTTAAAATCCAACTATAGGAGTGAAAATGGCAAACGTAGCAGAGAAAGAAGATAAAGAGGTCGAGATCCCCGAGAGTCTTCCGGTACTCCCCGTAAGAGACATTGTTGTCTTTCCCTATATGATATTACCTCTCTTTGTCGGAAGAGAGATGTCCATAAAGGCTATAGACCATTCTTTAAACACAAATAAGATGATTATGCTCCTCACACAGAAAGACCTCAATACGGAAAACCCTGCCCCCAATGAATTATATAACACAGGCACGGTTGCCCTTATAATGAGGATGCTCAAGCTCCCTGACGGAAGGGTAAAGATACTTGTGCAGGGTCTAACCAAGGCAAGGGCCATGAAATTCTCTCAGGAAGACCCATTCTTTAAAGCAGATATAGAAAAAGTAGTCGAGTCCAAACTAGGTGAGATAACTATCGAGGTCGAGGCCGTAATGCGAACTGTAAAAGAGCAGATAGATAAGGCTGTCTCTTTGGGAAAGACAATACTTCCGGATATAATGATCGTTGTCGAAAATCTCGACGATCCTGGAAAGCTTGCAGATCTCATCGCATCCAATATAGGGCTGAAGACTGAACAGGCTCAGGAGGTGCTCGAGATAACAGACCCTGTTCGGCGTCTGAAAAAGGTTAGCGAGATATTAAATAGGGAGATAGACCTTCTGACTGTTCAGCAGAAGATACAAACCGAAGTGAGGGGTGAGATAGATAAGACGCAGCGGGACTATTTCCTGCGGGAGCAGATGAAGGCGATCCAAAAAGAACTCGGTGACATAGATGAGAGAACAGAGGAGATAAAGGAGTTTAAAAAGAAGATCGAGGCAGCAAAGATGCCTGAAAAGGTTCAGAAAGAGGCCGAGAAACAGCTTAAGCGTATTGAAAAGATGCATCCCGATAGTGCCGAGGCAGGGACAGTAAGAACATATCTCGAATGGATGGTCGAACTTCCATGGGCAAAATCTACAAAAGACAACCTGGATATAAAGGCTGCAAAGAAGGTACTCGACGAAGACCATTATGATCTCGAAAAGGTAAAAGAACGTATCTTAGAATATCTCAGTGTAAGAAAATTAAAAAAGGAAAAGATGAAAGGTCCGATACTCTGTTTCATAGGTCCGCCGGGGGTAGGGAAAACTTCTCTCGGAAAATCAATAGCGAGGACGCTCGGGAGAGAATTTGTTCGCATGTCTCTGGGAGGGGTAAGGGATGAGGCCGAGATAAGAGGGCACAGAAGGACATATGTCGGATCTCTTCCCGGCAGGATCGTACAGGGTATAAAGACTGCCGGAACAAACAATCCCGTATTCATGCTCGACGAGATAGACAAGATAGGGACGGATTTCAGGGGCGACCCTTCATCCGCACTCCTCGAGGTTCTCGACCCAGAGCAGAACAATACATTTATTGATCATTACCTTACCGTGCCTTTTGACCTATCGAAGGTTATGTTTATAACAACCGGGAATCGCGTGGATACGATACCAGGACCGCTGCGAGATAGAATGGAGATAATATATCTTTCCGGCTATACCGCAGAGGAAAAACTCGGCATTGCAAAGAACTATCTTATCCCGAAACAACTCGAGGAGCACGGAATCACAAATAAGGTATTGAGAATAGCGGACTCGGCCGTTTTCTCGGCGATATCCCAGTATACGAGAGAGGCAGGTGTAAGAAATCTCGAGAGGGAAAT
>JACQXD010000150.1 GCA_016208875.1 Nitrospirota bacterium | reverse complement strand
TATCATCGAGGAGATGCCTCCTGATGAAGCCGCGGATGTAATAAGCGACCTGCCTGCTGAAAAGGCAAAGGCCATTCTCGAACACATAGAAAGAGAAGAGGCTGAAGATATTCAGGAACTCCTCGGACATGAAGAAGATACCGCAGGCGGCATCATGACAAATGAGTTTATAGCTTACGGGCCGGACATGACAGTTAGGGAGGCAATAGAAAGGTTTAAGCAGGATGCCGGAGAGGTCGAGACGGTTTATTATATTTATATTACGTATGAAGAAAAACTCAGGGGTGTGGTATCCCTCAAGGAACTCCTGTTATCTTCGCCCGATGCAAGGCTTTCGGAGATCATGGAAATTAAACTCAAAATAGTCGCGCCGAAGACCGATGAGTTTGAGGTCGCCGGCATTATATCAAAATATAATCTCGTTGCACTTCCGGTTGTAGATTCCGAAGGTTTTATGCTCGGCATCGTTACCGTGGATGACGTCATAGACAGGATCCTGCCGCCCGAGGCAAAGCGCAAGAGGAGAAAGGTATGACCAAAAGTTTAAAATTCAAAGTTCAAAATTCAAAGTTCAAAATTGCAGAAGATTAAAGAGGAAATTCCCGATGAAGTTAAGCAAAAAAATTCTGCTGTTCCTCGCTGTAATGGGGCCGGGTATCATAACCGCAAATATAGATAATGATGCAAGCGGTATAACGACTTATTCCGTTGCAGGTGCGAGATTCGGATATTCTCTCCTCTGGACCCTCATCCCCACAACTCTGGCACTCGTTGTAATTCAGGAGATGGTTGCCCGGATGGGTGTTATAACGGGAAAAGGGCTTTCCGATCTCATAAGGGAGAACTACGGCATAAAATCCACATTCTTCATGATGCTCGGTCTTTTGATAGCGAATTTCGGCACTACGGTCGCAAACCTTGCAGGATGGGCAGCGAGCATGGAGATGCTCGGGTTGAGCAAATATATTATGATACCCATCGGAGCGATTTCCATATGGATGCTTGTGACAAAAGGGAGTTACCGCTTTGTCGAAAGGATACTTTTATTTGCATGTCTCTTATACTTCGGATATGTTATTTCGGGCTTTATGGCCAAACCCGACTGGGTTCCGGTTATCGAAAGCACCTTCATACCAAAGATTAAATGGGATGCCGAATATGTAATGTTGAGCATAGCCATAATCGGAACTACCATAACACCATGGATGCAGTTCTATCTCCAATCGTCAATTGCCGAAAAGGGGATAAAAAAAGAGCAGTATAGGGCATCACGTATGGATGTCATCATCGGATGTTCCATAACGGATATCATCGCTTTTTTTATAATCGTTACATGCGCGGCAACCCTCTTTTCCTCCGGCATAAGGATAAATGAGGCATCGGAGGCTGCGTATGCGCTCAAGCCTCTCGCAGGCAGGTATGCTTCTTTTATCTTTGCCCTCTGTCTTGCAAACGGATCGCTTTTGGGAGCAATAATAGTCCCTCTGGCAACGGCATACTACATCTGCGAGGCAATGGGTTGGGAGGCGGGTGTTAACAAGACATTCAAAGAGGCCCCTCAATTCATGTGGATTTATACGTTGACTATAGTATTTGCATCATGTGTTATCCTGATCCCCGGATCGCCGCTTGTATATCTGATGGTCCTGTCCGCAGTTATTAACGGACTACTGCTGCCGTTTGTCCTGGTTTATGCCTTATTGCTCGTCAACAATAAGAAGTTGATGGGGGAATATACAAATCCGAGAAGTTATAATTATGTATCATGGGGAACGATTGTGGTGATAATCTGCCTCACTGCATTCCTTGTGATTACAACTATTATCCCGGGAAACGGGAAAAGTTAGTATGGGCTCCAGCAGTTATAGTACTTAGTTTCCCCTCTAAAAAGAGGGGTGCAGGGGTGTGTTGATTTGGAAACCTCAACGGGCTGCTTGTAATTTTTCCTGAAGCCACAAATTTACAACCGTTTCTGTCGAAATCCCTTGTTCTTCTGAAATCCGTTGAAGCTCCTTTGCAATCTTTGGCAGTATTGCAATAAAGTAATGTTTTTTCTTCAGATTAAAAGTTAAAGCAGCTTCTTTTGTCTTATCCCAATAATCAGATAGGTCATGCGTATCCCAGAATTCTCCTGCATCTTCGGCAGACTTAAAATGTCTTGGTATAGGTTCTTTTTTACTTTTTTTCATAGAGCTTTCGTTCCCTCCTGCTCATATCCCTTGCACTTACGACAAGGGCACTACCATTCTTTTTTAATATAAAAAACACTACCAAATATCTTCCACTTTTTGTTCGTCCCATAGCAGTATACATGTTTTCTCCCTCAATATCTCCATCTTCAATAAACCTAATCTTTGGAATGGATTTGAGCACTTCTTCCACCTCATCAGTTTTAACATGATGCTTCCTCAGGATTTTATCTACAAAGACATCTATCCAAATTATATCCCTAATTTGCATTTATAGTCCAAAGGCTTTACTATTTGAATTATATCAGAGGGGAAGATAAGGCGTCAAAAAAATGGGGAAGGGTTTCATCCTTCCCCGTCCAGAAGGTTATAGCTTCTATTGTATATGCCAATAACGATCAAAAAATGTACCTGCCTCAATTTTTGTTTAATACAGCATACGGAAGCGTCCCTCAGCCATTTCAGCTTGATTTTCAAAAATAATCAGCTTTGCTATACTAAAAACATGCAGCCTTCTGTATATATTGAAACAAGCGTTATCAGCTATCTTACTGCAAAACCGAATCGGGATTTGATAATTGCCGCACGGCATTGACTATTTGGTATCATGGAATTGTACTCATATAGTAAACGGCAGGATAAGAATGGTCATTGAAGAAATTAACTCAATACAAGGGATAAGAACACCAATAATTTGCACACCCGAAGAATTGATGGAGGTTTAAATGTTTCAGGATCCGATTATAAAAGAGATTCGCAAAGTCAGGAGAGAGATTGAGGCGGAATGTCAGAACGATCCCGGAAAGTATTACGAGCACATTCAAAAATTACAGGAGAGCTATAAGGATCGGCTGGTTAGGCACAAGCCAAAGCCTGCCCTAAAATTAGCTAAGGCAGGTTGAAAATCGAATAAATGTACCCGTCCCCTTTTCGTGTTTCCCGGAGCAATCCCCTGTAATAGCCGGCAATATGTAATAGGTCGTATAGCATTTCAAAATCTTTTGTAAGTTTACCATTATGTATTGATAAATGTTTCCTTAGCATTTCCCTATAACCTTCAACGGATTTCGGTAATTCTTTCTTATCTATTCCCTTATTTATCAAATACTCGTCTATGGCCTTCAAAATTGCAAGATACGCGGTACTACATGCTTCTTGAACATATTTAACGTCGGTGTATCTGTCATCTTCGATCTGCGACTTTTGTAATAGCTCTTTTGCATTATTTAAATATCTAAGTGCCTCTCTCATTTGCATCTCCTCACACATAAGTTAATCACATTTAAGGCATTATCGTCCATTCTGTTCGGAGAAAACTTCTTAAGCAATGCGTTTCGCTTCTTTAGATAAGTGCTCTTTAATCCACATCCGGAGTAATGATGTGTAGCTCAAGCCTTTACGTCCTGCAATCTTTTCAACCGATTTGATATCATCGGGGTCAAGCCTAATCGCAATTGTCTTTTTAGGTTTTTTTATGAATCTTATCTCGGGTTCTTCAGTATCTTTGTGGTAACCTTCAAAACTATGCGTCTCCCAGAAACCGGCAGCTTCCTCGTCAGTTTTGAATCTTGGTATCTTTTTCATGCTATTTACCTCTCTTTTTAAAATAGTTCTTTTCCCATGTATTCATATCTCTCGCAGTTATAACCTTTACTTCACCATGTCTTACAAATCTAATCACAACAAAAAGAAACCGTCCTGCATAAGTCTTTCCAAAAACGTAATGTAAATTTTCTCTGCCTGCTCTGATAAACGGCATATCATCTTCATTAAAACAAGCCTCTTCTACATCTTCCGGCCTAACTGCGTGTTTGGCTATATGTTCTATGCCCTCAACAGTCCATTTTATTGAGCTTATAGCTCTCATCCAACCTCCTTGAGATATCTGCTTCGTTACTGTTCATAATAAACAAATGCAATACGTTTGTCAATAGGATTGTTTGCGACGATATATAAGGTAACCTTTCATCCCCGTGTTTATTTTTCGTGCGTTGTTGGGATTTTTAGATGTGAATTGGTTTAAAATAGACCGTATACGCTTTTTTCAGGAAATTTTGAAATGAACCTCCCCGCCGCAGAGACGGCGGGGTATCAAAAAAATAAATCGTACTTTGTCATTCCCGCTTGTCGGGAATCCTTCTGATCCCCTCTTTGGCAAAGAGGGGTTAGGGGAGATTTATTGAAAATTTATTTATT
>JACQXD010000149.1 GCA_016208875.1 Nitrospirota bacterium | reverse complement strand
GGTTGTTAGCAATCACATGTCACAAGACATAAAAGATATAATGAGGCTTTTGCTCGATTCCATCGGCTATTCATCTTTTGTAGATACTAAACTCAGTTTTTTTCTTGGTAGCGGATGTAGTATTGATTACTTCCCGGACCTTATCATCGTGAAAAAGAGCGATGATCCTGTCGATGGAAAACTTATTGCAATAAATATCATAAGACCAAACAAATACCATACACCTTCCGGTCTCAAGGAGTGGATGGAGAACAAGGGAATAAGAATAATAGAATTATCTTCAACAGCGGCGTTACTACCTGAGCGGGATACGGTAAAAACAGATACGGTAAAAACCATTGACATTTCCGGCAACGATACGCAAACACTCGTTGAAGAATTCTTAACTTTCCTCGGATATGTATTTGAGAAAGACAATAAATTAAATATAGCCGGCCACAAAGAATATTCTTTTGATTTGATGGCTGATCTGTTAATACGCTCGGACGGTAGAACCAAGATCATAGAATATGCTGAAATTTCCAAATATACAAAACGATACGCCAAAAGCAGGGGAGTCGATATAGTAACCATAGATTCTCTTGAGAGACGTGACAAAATACTAATGAAAATTATAAAGCTGCTTTCTGCCGATTATAAGGGGAATACCGAGGTCGTATCTTCCTATATAACGCCAAAGGGGGTGAGATACCGACTGCTGATACCCGGCATTTTGACTAAACCGAAAAATGGAGATGGATTTCTTTTCTTTACGGATCACAGGATGAATGAGCTTCTCGAACCTCTAATCGACAAAAGAGTAACTCTAATACGATTTTAACCGATAACAGAGATTTTAGGGCAAATATGCAATATCGAAAAAATTGCTTGTAATTTTATTCGGTTTTATTATAAAATCGTTGGAACCTATGAAAGAGGGAAAACGGTTATGACTGTAAAACCTAAATTGAGCATGTACTGGGCATAGCATGTACTGGGCATCATCATGCGGTGGGTGCGAAATAGCCCTTGTAAATATTCACGAAAAAATCCTCGATGTAGATTCCTTTTTTGATTTTGTATTCTGCCCCTGTCTGCTGGATACGAAAAAGAAAGACATCGAAGCCCTGCCCGATAAAGATATAACCATTACACTGTTTAATGGAGCGATACGAACTTCCGAGAATGAAGAAATGGCACATCTACTGAGAAGGAAATCGAAGATTTTAATTGCATTCGGTTCATGTGCTTATGAAGGGTGCATACCGGGACTAAGCAATCTGCATAGGAAAGAAGATCATCTTAAAGCAATATATCTCGAAAATCCATCAACCGATAACCCCTCAAAAATAATACCCGGTACCGAAACAGAAGTAAAAGAAGGCAAACTACAGATACCTACTTTTTACGATAAAGTAAAGACGCTCACACAGGTAACAGATGTGGACTATTTTATTCCGGGCTGTCCGCCAGAACCCCATCAGATATGGAATGTTATAGAACTGATAATACAGGGCAAGCCTTTACCTCCGAAAGGAAGTATAGTCGGTGCAGGGAAATCCTCTGTCTGCGACGAATGCGAAAGAAAAAAGGAGGACAAGAAGATTAAAAAGTTTTACAGGACTTACGAGATAATCCCTGACAGAGAGAAATGCCTTCTCGAACAGGGGATAGTCTGCATGGGGATAGCCACAAGGGATGGGTGTGGTGCACCCTGTCCCAAGGTTAATATGCCCTGTGTCGGTTGTTACGGCCCTCCTGAAGGGGTTCTCGATCAAGGTGCAAAAATGGTTGCTGCACTCGGCTCGATAATTGATATCGGCGACGTTAAGGGGATATCAGAAGATGAGATTGTTAAACGCATCGAAGCTGTTCTGGATTCCATTCCGGATTATGCAGGAACATTTTATAAATTTAGTTTGCCGGGGTCAATTTTAGGAGGGAAGAAAGAATGAAGCATTCATGTCTCAAGGAGACACAAAAGACAATAAAAATCTCCCCTAACCCCTGGTTTCCTAAGAGGGGAATCCCTCCCTTTGGCAAAGGGAGGTTAGGAGGGATTTTCGTATGAAACGAATTACCATTGACCCTATTACAAGGCTTGAAGGACATGGAAAAATAGAGATATTTCTCGATGAAAACGGGGATGTGAAAAATACCTATTTCCAGATACCGGAGTTAAGAGGCTTTGAACAATTCTGCGTTGGAAGACTTGCAGAGGAAATGCCGGTTATAACCAACAGGATATGCGGTGTGTGCCCTGAAGCCCATCATCTGGCGTCTGTTAAGGCACTCGATAAACTTTTTGGTGTAGACCCTCCACCGGCTGCTAAGAAGATACGGGAACTCTTGTATTCTTCTTTTTATGTTACCGATCATACCACCCACTTTTATGCACTTGCAGGTCCTGATTTCATAGTAGGTCCCGATGCACCGCCTTCCGAGAGAAATATTCTCGGTGTCATAAAAAAAGTGGGGCTTGATATAGGCAGGCAGGTCATTGACTGCAGGGCAAGGAACCATCATGTAATAAAGATGCTCGGAGGAAGGGGTATCCATCCTGCAGCAGGGCTTCCGGGTGGATGGAGCAAGCCTGTATCGGAAGAGGAAAGAAGGGAGATCGAAGATATTGCGAGGAAGAACATCGCCTTTGCACTATTCACCTTAAAGGCATTTGACGACATTGTTCTTAAGAATAAGGGATACCTCGATCTTATTACTTCGGATATATATCTTCATAAGACATATTATATGGGAACGGTTGATGATAAAAACCGTGTAAACTTCTACGACGGGATGATAAGGGTTGTGGACCCTGAGGGGAATGAATTAATAAAATATTCACCTGAAAAATACATGGAGCACATTGCGGAACATGTCGAGCCCTGGACATATCTTAAATTCCCGTACCTTAAAAAGATCGGTTGGAAGGGTTTTGTTGATGGTAAGGAGAGCGGGGTCTATACGGCAACGCCGCTTTCGAGACTAAATGTTTCCGACAGCATGGCAACGCCAAAGGCTCAGGAACACTTCGAGCGGATGTATGAAACATTCGGATGCAAAAGAATAAAAGGAAGATACCAACCTATACATCATCGCCTCGCTACACACTGGGCAAGACTAATCGAACTCCTCTATGCAGCAGAACGCATGCTCGAACTTGCTGTTGATCCCGAAATTACTTCCCCTGATGTAAGGGAGATACCGAAAAAAATAAAAGGTGTAGGCATCGGCTCTGTAGAGGCACCGAGAGGTACGCTTACACATCATTATGAATCGGATAAAAATGGTGTCCTCAAAAAAGTAAACCTCATAGTCGGCACAACAAACAATTATGCCCCGATTACAATGTCAATAAAGAAGGCTGCTGATAAACTGATAAAAAGTGGAAAGGTTATAGAAGAAGGTCTTTTAAATAAGATAGAGATGGCATTCAGGTTATATGACCCGTGCTTTTCGTGTGCAACACACTCTATCCCCGGCAAAATGCCGCTGATTATAACGATAAAAAACGTCGATGGGGAAGTGATAAGGACGTTTAAAAGAGATGGATAAATAACGATGCACGATACAGGATACAGGGTAATCCTTCAGTGAAGGGTAGAGATTGTTTATTTGAAAAATCCCTTCTAACCTCCCTTTGCCAAAGGGAGGAAATAATTCCCCTCTATCAAGAGGGGATTAAGGGGTGTGTTCCCCTCTTTGGTAAAGAGGGGTGAGGGGAGATTTTAAGATGAAGACTGTAATCATAGGCCTCGGCAATCCAATCCTGACGGATGATGGCGTAGGAATAAAGGTTTCGAGGATGTTGAAAGATAGATTAAACCGTAACATCGGGATTGATGTAAAAGAAGTTTATGCGGGCGGTATAAGATTAATGGATGAAATGATCGGATATGAAAAGGTTGTTGTTATTGATGCAATGGTAACCGGAGAGGCAGCTCCGGGAACCATCCGGCAGATGTCTTTATCGGATGCAATAATGACAAAGAATATCGTATCTACACATGATACAAATCTGCCGACTGCTATCGAGATGGGCAGGACGCTCGGACTTCAACTTCCGGCAGAGATAAAGTTATGGGGAATAGAGGCGGAGGATACCGAGACATTCGGTGAAGACTTAACGGATAAGGTTGCAGATGCCGTTCAACCTCTCGTTGAAAAGATACTTGAGGATTGTAAGGATGTCATTCCCGCTTGTCGGGAATCTTTTAGAGACCCCTCTTTAGCAAAGAGGGGTTAGGGGAGATTTTATGGAAATAAATTTATCCGACAAATCCCCCTCAATCCCCCTTTGCCAAAGGGGGATGATAAAGAAGGATTGCGGACAAGCCGCAATGACAAAGAGGAGCAATTTAATATGAAAACAGGGATCTATTTCTGCAACTGCGGTACGAACATATCCGAGAAAGTTGATTCGGAACAGGTTAAACAAAGAACACAAAAATCTTCGGACTCAGAGATACATTTTAAAACAATAGATTTCCTTTGCTCTGAAGAAGGCAAGGAATTACTCCTGAGTGATCTTAAAGAAAATAACATAGACAGGGTTGTGATATCGGCCTGTTCTCCAAGAGACCACGAAGGCACGTTTATGAGAGTATTATCCGAGGCAGGCATAAACCCATACCTAATGCAGATGGTAAATACGAGAGAGCAGGTTGCGTGGGTAACCGAAAACAAAACAATGGCAACGGAAAAAACTTCGCGGTATATAATCGCCGCAATCAAAAGGGTTCTCCTCCATGACCCGCTTGAGAAAAAAGAGATCGATATATGCCCTGACGTTCTTGTTATAGGAGCAGGACCTGCGGGTCTTAAGACGGCATTGAGTATTGCGGAATCGGGGAGAAAGGTCGTGATCGTTGAAAAGACACCTGTGATCGGGGGTATGCCTGTCAGATATGAAGAGCTTTTCCCGAATCTCGAATGCGGACCCTGCATGCTGGAGCCTCTTTTGGGTGATATTCTTCACGGAGAACATTCGGAGAATATAGAACTTTTAACTCTTTCCGAAGTGATAGATGTCGTCGGCTCATACGGTAACTTTACCGTAAAAATCAGGCAGCAGCCGAGATACGTGGATGTTCATAAATGTGTGGGATGTGCAGAGTGCATCGAACCATGTCCTGTTTCTAAAAAAAATGAATTTAATTATGGATTAAATGAGAGAAAGGCAATTGCCTTTCCTTTTGCAGGGGCATTGCCTAACGTGCCTTCTATAGACAGTAATATTTGTTTGAGAATAAAAGATGACCACACCCCCTCCCTCACCCTCCCCCCTCGAGGGGGAGGGAAGGGAGAGGGGGGATTTTCGGAACAAGACTGTCATCTCTGTAAAGATGCCTGTCCGGTTGAAAATGCAATCGTATTTGATGATACCGAAAAGATTGTTGAAAGAAATGTCGGTGCGGTTGTTCTTGCAATAGGCTCCGGAGTTTATGATTGCAAAAAAATACCAAATCTTGGGTATGGACGGATCCCGGATATATATACAGGTCCGGAATTTGAAAGGATACTGGCATCCAACGGGCCTACCGAAGGCAAGATCGAAACTACAAAGAAAAAAGCTCCGAAAACAGTAGCTATAATCCATTGCGTAGGCAGTCTCGATAAAAGCCACAAAGAATACTGCTCGGGCATATGCTGCCAGTATGCATT
>JACQXD010000070.1 GCA_016208875.1 Nitrospirota bacterium | reverse complement strand
CCCTCGAGCATGCACACATTCGGCGGGCAATTACATAGAAAGGTCGAAGATGCAAGGGTAAAGGTCGCACAACTCATAGGCGCAGAGCCGGATGAGATAATATTCACAAGCTGCGGCACAGAGAGCGACAACACCGCAATAATGAGTGCAGCCGAATCCTCCCCGCATAAAAAACATATAATCACGTCGAGGGTAGAACACCCTGCCGTGTTGAATTTTTGTAAGCATCTCTCAAGAAAGGGCTACCGTATCACATTCCTGCCTGTGGATAAACAAGGCAGGCTAAATATAGACGAACTGTTGAAATCGCTCGATGAGGATACTGTTCTCGTATCGTTGATGTATGCAAATAACGAGTCAGGTGTAATTTTCCCCATCATGGAGATCGGGGCGATACTAAAAGAGAAAGGGATATTATTCCATACGGACGCTGTTCAGGCAGTCGGGAAAATCCCTATAGATTTAAAACAGCTTCCCGTTGACATGCTGTCACTATCCGGTCATAAATTACATGCCCCTAAGGGAGTCGGTGCACTGTATGTTAGGAAGGGGACAAGGTTCCATCCTTATATAATAGGAGGGCATCAGGAGCACGGTAGAAGGGCCGGTACGGAAAACGTTGCTTCTATTATCGGGCTTGGAAAGGCATGTGAACTTGCAGGTGAAAAGGCCTCTCAGGAATTCCAATATCTAAAAGGTCTGCGAGACAGGCTTGAAACTGCGCTTCTAAGATTATGTCCCGATGCGAGGATAAATGGAGATATAAATAGCAGGCTGCCGAACACCGTGAATATAAGCTTCGAATATGTCGAGGGAGAGGCCATACTCCTCAGGCTTAATGAATTCGGGATCTGTGCCTCCTCAGGCTCTGCATGCACATCCGGATCTTTAGAACCTTCTCATGTCCTGCGGGCAATGGGCGTTCCTGCGACTTCAATCCACGGCTCGATCAGGTTCTCATTGAGCCGGTACAATACAGAGGCAGAGATTGATAAGGTTATCGAGATAATGCCCGGCATAATAAAGGAGCTGCGACAATTTTCACCCTTTGGAAGGGAAAGCTTAGTATAGGTTCCGAACCGGCTGGACGGCTGTAAGGGCAATTTGCGTTATACTACTTAGAGATGTTTGGCGATGATACAATAGCTGCTGTCTCAACTCCTCCCGGCGAAGGGGGAATAGGCATTGTCAGACTGAGCGGAAAAGATGCAATAAACATAACAGACAGACTATTCCATTCCCCGAAAGGGAAAAAACTTTCCGGTACAGCTTCTCATAGAATCGTCTACGGCTTTATAAATGACCCATACACGGATGAGACTATAGATGAGGTTCTTATCTCTGTAATGCGATCGCCGAATACCTACACCAGAGAGGACATCGTTGAGATTAATTGTCATGGAGGGATGCTGCCGTTAAGAGATGTTCTCGAACTTATGATCAAGGAAGGTGCAAGGCTTGCAGAACCCGGGGAGTTCACAAAGAGGGCATTTTTAAACGGAAGGCTTGACCTTGGTGAGGCAGAAGCAGTTCTCGATTTGATCAGGGCAAAAACCGATGAGTCGAGGCGGATTGCGATCGGTCAGCTTAGGGGCAGGCTTTCTGAAAGGATTATAAGTCTCAGGGGCAGGCTTACACAGGTCTGTGTTTTTGTCGAGGCATACATAGACTTTCCCGAAGATGAGATAGAACTTTCATCAAAGGATGAGATTATTGCATCAACAGAGGCAATCCATTCCGAACTTGAATCTCTCTTGAAGAGTTATGATGAAGGAAGATTTTTCAGGGAAGGACTCGGCGTGGCAATTGTCGGAAGACCGAATGTCGGAAAGTCTTCCCTCCTTAATGCACTCCTTCAAAAGGACAGGGCAATCGTAACGGATATGCCGGGCACAACAAGGGATACAATAGAAGAATACCTGAATATAAACGGCCTGCCGCTGAGGATAATCGATACCGCCGGAATAAGAGAGGCGAATAACATAGCGGAGGCAGAAGGTGTTAAAAGAAGTCTTTGTGCAATTGAGGATGCAGACATGATCATAGCAGTTGTAGACGGCAGTGAACCCTTGACCGAAGAAGACCTTGAGATACTGGAAAAGACAAGGGGGAAGAATACCATTTTCACTATAAACAAATCAGACCTACCTGCCGTCCATGATCTCCTCCCACAACTCGCGCCTTATGCCTCTCGTATTTTACAGATATCCGCTAAAATAGGAGACGGCCTTGATGAATTAAAGGATGAGATATTCGGTTCCTGCCTGAAGAACTGGAAGGAACATAAAGATGGGATAATTGTCACAAACCTCAGGCACAAGATTTTGATTCAAAGCGCCCATGATTCTCTCGGGAATGTATTAAAGGTTATTAAGACCGATCATCAGCCACTTGAGATCACAGCGATCGAACTCAGAGATGCCCTTGACAGGCTTGGAGAGATTGTGGGGACTGTTACGACAGACGTTCAGTGAAGGGTGGATTATTCCCCCTTTGGCAAAGGGGGATGTAGGGGGATTTTTATATAATGCAGAAATCATTCAATAAAATCTCCCCTAACCCCTCTTTTCCAAAGAGGGGAATTTGCTTGTCCACTCGTGACTGAATGGTTACTCCGTCACTATTGTTTCAGGTGTTCTGCCAGAAGATGATCCCTTTTTATAGAACTCAGGAGATATTCCTTAAATTTTGAAGGCAGCAGCCATTTGATCCCGAGTTTCTCTGCCCATTTTATTATCCCTTGATCTGCCGTTATGAGCATGGCATCGAGTTCTCTTGCAAGTAGTATAAGGTCGACGTCTTCCTTGCTGTCAATAATCCCTTCTCTTAATGCCTCTCTGTATTTTCTGCGCAGGTCCTTAATGACCTCTTCTTCCCCTATCCTGGTTACGCCCCGTACGGCCTTTTCTGCTACCCTGAGTCCCTTATTTACTCTTTCCCGTATATCCTCTATGAGTTCATAAAGTAAAAATGCGGGACATGAAAGTTCGTATTTTTTGGGAGGCTTTTGATTAAGGACGATAAGAAGGTCTCCCGATATTTTTTCAGGTTCGATAAAATTTAACAGTTCCTCAAATATAGATGGAGGCATATAAAACTCAAGTGTCGGTACCTGTAATGCCAGGGAAAGAAAACTTTCAAGGGCCTCTGTAGGCGTCCTGCCGAAGCTTTCACGCACCGCAGGGTTTACAAAGAGGCTCGTATCCAGTACAACAGCCTCTCTCTTAAATTTTTCCTGTGCCATAGAGATTAAAGTTGTAAGTATTCCAGTTGTTGCAGCCCGAACATCGTCCTGACCATTCCTGAGAGTAGTATCCGCAGGTTGAACACCGGTATGGAAGCCTGAATGCCGTCTTCATATCCATAGCCCTTTTGAATTCTGCCACAGCCCTCTCGCATTGATTCCGCTTTACAAACAGGTCGCCCATTATTTGATAGAGTTCAGGAGAAGCCATACCGCTTGCGTCGATATAGGCAAACGTATCGAATGCATCATCTACCATCTCCAGCCTATAATAGAGTTTTCCGAGGAAGAATTTCAGGGTATGGTTCTGCGGATTTTTTGCCAGACTTTTCTCATAAAGCCCTATAAGCCTCGAAGGTTCTCCGAGACTTATGAGGAGGTCCTCAATCCTGGCAAGGATTATCAGGGAAGATGTCTGTTCATAACTCTTTTCGAGAAAGTCTACAGTGTCATCCGATTCGCCGTCCCTGAGCATTACCTCGGCAAGGCCGAGGTACGCAGGGATAAAATCGCCGTTTAACTTCAGCAATGTCTTGAATGTCTTTTTTGCCTTTTCGATCTCCCCAAGTTCAAGGCAATGCACGCCGTACTCGTACTTATATCCCAGAAGATTCGCCTGCTCCCTCTGGCGGTCTTTTTCGGTATGCTCGTGTTTCAGTATTGTCTTCTGCACATCAACCAGATCATCCCACCTTTCGTCCCTCTCGAGGATAGCCCTCTTTTTATACAGGGCGCTTAAATTATCCGCGTCGATATCGAGGATATTTTCTATATAGTTAATTGCATCTGCCCATCTGCCCGTCTTTTCCATCAGCCTTTCCAGCGAGAACAGGACCTCAAGGTTTTGCGGACTTACAGCGAATGCCCTGTTATAAAAATCCATTGCCTTCTGATAATCTTCCTCTGCGGATGTAATATCGCCGAGCCTGAGCAGGGCATTCAGGTGTTTCGGTTCTTCGACGAGAATGTTCTCGAGCGATTTTTTCGCTTCGTCTTCGTCGTGGGCAAGAAGTGCATTGAGGGACTTTGAATATAATTCCTGAACCCTTGCCTCCTTTTTCTGCCTGCGCTGGTACTGCCAGTTATCTATAAAACGTTTTGTATCCCTTATCGTAAAGGCAATGAGCATTGCAAGTGCTCCGGCCACACTCGAAAGAAGTATCAGGGCTATCTTGGGAATCTCATAGATGTCGCTGAATGGTATTTTTATAGTAGTTATCTCGTAATTATCTTTGGCAAAAAGTGCCAGGCCGGTAAGAAAAAGGACAAATATCAATATTGCAAGTTTTCCCATTAACGACGGTTCCCTTCATCCCCAGCATAAATTCTCGGTGCATCGAGCCAGAGTTTTTCAAGCCGATAATATTCTCTTGTTTCTTCCTCGAAGACATGGATGATAACATCCCCGTAGTCCATTAAAACCCATCGGCTATTGTTCAATCCTTCTATTCCGATGGGACGGATACGATTTTTAGAGAACTTTTCATCGATTGCTTCGACGATTGCCCTTACCTGTGTTGTGCTTTCTCCGGAGCAGATAACAAAATAATCTGCAATGATGGTCAGGTTTTTCAATTCAAGGATAAGAATATCCCCGGCTTTTTTATCCTCTGCTATTTTTGCTGCTGCAAAGGCCTTAGCTTTACTTTCTAAAGGTTTTTCCTCCTTTCCGTTTTCCTTATTTCCCGCTTACTACTTTATATAGCTTATTAGCAATTATATAGGATTCAACTTCTTCTGGCAACAGATATTTTATACTTTTCCCCTCCCTTATCAGTTTTCTGACCCCCGTTGCCGATATTGCTACAGGGGTGAGCCGCAGCATTATTATCTCCCTGCCGCTCTTAAGCCTTGTCTTATAGGATTCGATTTTCCCGGAATCGAGCTTTCTAAGAATCTTTTCATCTGCACCCAGAAAAGGCGAGGTTGAAATATCTGTGAATTTTAATGGCGGCCTTGAGATAACAATAAAATCCGTAAGTTTCACGAGTTCGTCGGGATGCCACCAGTTTGGCATATCGATAAATGCATCGATCCCGAGTATGAAATAGATCGTTGTACCGGGATAAAGGTGATGCAGTTTTTTCAACGTATTTACAGAATAGGATTTACCTTTTTTAATGTATTCTATGTCGGAGACGGCAAAAAAACGATTTATGGATACAGCGACCTTGACCATCGTATATCTGTAACTTGCATCTATAAGCCCTTTGTCTTTTAGCGGTGGATTACCCGAAGGGACAAAGACAATCTTATCAAGGTTGAGTTTCTCCCGCACCTCTTCTGCGGCCCTGAGATGACCGTAGTGGATTGGATTAAAAGTCCCTCCGAATACACCGAGTTTCATATTAATAGTACTCCTGCTCGGCCTTTATCCCAAGCGACTCCAGCCATTTAACGGTTACTTTATATAGTGCCTTAGCATTAAAGGCAAACCATTTCTCTCTGTATTCCGGAAAATCAGTCAATGCCTTTTTGAATCTACCGAAGGCATTGTTGCTGCTAAGGGCAAATGAAAGTTCTTCGTAAGGATGAAGCTCTTCTATTGACTCTGTAAATTTCTTCATAAGGCTATATGCCTCCCGTGATTCACGTTCGGGGATGCGGACATGCCTGTCTTTTTCCGAAAAAACCTTTATCGCAAGCTCTATCTCATCTTCGATCCACTCAGGGATATCATATTCTTCAAGCCCCTTTCCATTATCCCAATCCTCTCCACCTCTATAGAAAGCCTCCTCTGCTTTGCCAATCGCATCCCCCGAAATGGCTATAACCTTCCCGGTCTCAAGATCAAGGAAATAATCAAACGCATCCCTCGAGACATCCTCCATCGCCTTTTGTATCTCTGTGAGATCTACATTAAGGAGTTTCACAATTTTAATTTAATCACAAAAACTTCATTTTTGACAATAAAAGAAGTGGTTATTCTATTGGTAGAGGGCAGCAACGTATTCTTGTCTTATCTACAACTGTGATTGAATTAAATAACTTTTCCTTTTTCATATTATCGAGAACTCTTTTAAGAAGATCAAGCATTTCCTGTTCATTGTAGTTTCCACCTCTAAAGAGTATAACTCCGGGATCTTTTGCATGACTTATGGCAAGTAGTTGGGGAAAGTCAAGGTCGGCAGTGATGATAATTCTATCTTGTTTTCTTGCTTCCCTTAGAATTTCTTTATCTTTTGTCTTGAATAAACCGATATCTGAGGCATGAACAGCGTCGTATCCTTTTTCTTTAAGCCATTGTGCAAGTTGAGGAGAGGCAGTCATATCAACGAGAAACTTCATGCAAATTCCATAACCTCTTCATCTGCAAGACAGGCTGCATATGCCAATGCCTCATCTATATCCTGCGGTTCAAGATATGGATATGCCTTTAATATAGATTCTTTTGTTTCCCCTGAAGATAAAAGTCCGAGAATTCGGGATACTGGAAATCGCAAACCTCTAATACATGGCTTGCCGAAACAGACCTCAGGATCAACAGTTATTCTATTAAATTTCATATCCACCTCCTGCCTCAATTTTAACACAAGAGCTATGAAAAACGACATCATTGCCTTGCCTCCCAAATGAATCTGAACAGAGCGGATGGTTTTGGATTCGCGGGTGAACAGTGATTGGCCAGCGGGCAACAGTGGACGCAGCTTGCTTTTAGTGTTTTAATCTACCTACTTGACAGCTTCTAATGGGAGATTTTCTATATTAACATTGACAATATCGGATAGACTAAATCTCTGACTTACGTCTAATACCTCTATTCCAATTAACTGACCCTTTTCATCAAAATCCACCACAACACCATCTTCGATTTCTTTAGACTTTGCTACAAATTCCTCTTTGAAATAGACATAGATTGCATCTGCTTCTTTGCTGTATTCAATCTTCATTTTTACCTCCCTTAGCTCTTATCTACAACGCTTATGATAAGAATTTCATCAGAAAACTCTTTATAGGTTACTTTAATATATCTTGCTCCTATAGCCTTATATACATTAGTTCTTCCTTTTATTGACTGCTCAGTTTTATCAGGACAGCTTAGAACAAGATTGACCTCCTCTTCTGAGATTTTTCTCCATTTCATTCTTCTTCGTGCATGCCTGTCAAATCTTATTACCTTTTCCATGTTTCAGTTATGTATCATTATAACAGATTCGACTACACCTTTGAGGCTCAATCCCGATAGACCTCGATAAACGCGATATTTCCTGCTTTATATACTATATCTTTTTTTCAATATGATATAATTACTCAAGGAAGGTGAATAAAATGTCTCTGGCTGCAACAAAATACGAACATATTACCCTCAACGAAAAAGGAGTGCCTATTGTCGTAGGAACTACGTTAAAGGTGGTTGAGATTGTAGCTGAAAAGATTGCTTATGGGTGGAGTCCTGAGGAGTTTCATTTTCAACATCCATATTTAACCATGGGACAGATTCATTCAGCATTAGCCTACTATTATGACCATGCAGATGAACTGAATAAAGATATAGAACATCGCATAGAAAGCATTCAACAATACATGCCATCTGGAAAAACACTCCTGAGAGAAAGACTGAGAATTTAGAGATAATTGCTAAGGCAGGAGAATCTGAAGACCTTATCAACAAGGTTGAGTTCTTGCCTTTGTAGAGTTTTATTGAAGTTCACCCTCAATAGAAGCTCAACTATTTGCTGACCAATTCACTCCCTCAACTGCCCATTCCCAAGAACTATGAACTTAGTGCATGTCAACTCCTCGAGTCCCATGGGTCCGCGGGCATGTATCTTATCCGTTGCAATACCTATCTCGGCACCGAGTCCGAATTGATAACCGTCGTTCAACCTCGTTGATGCATTGACAAAGACCGCAGATGAGTCCACCTCTCTCAAAAACCGCATTGCCCCGTCATAATTCGTTGTAACTATCGAATCCGAGTGGGCGGAACCATAGCTTGCGATATGCTCCATTGCCTCATCCATGTCTTTGACGGTTCTTATATTGAGGATGAGATCAAGATATTCCGTGTGATAATCGTCTTCCTCGGCAGGTGCGAGAGATTTATCTATCTTCCTCGTTTCCGGACAGCCTTTTAATAGAACGCCACCTGTCTTAAATCTCTTTATCATGGGGGGCAGAAATGCCGTTGCAATTTTTTTATCAACGAGCATTGTCTCCATTGCATTGCATGTTCCAGGCCTCTGAACCTTTGCATTAAAGCATATATCTTCAGCCATCTTTAAATCGGCATCTCTGTCGACAAAGACATGGCATACGCCTTTGTAGTGCTTTAATACGGGTATCCTTGAATTTTCGGCGACCGTTCTTATCAATCCCTCACCACCGCGAGGGATTATCAGGTCAATGATCCCTTCGAGCTTTAACATCTCCATCACTGCCTCTCTTTCAGGGATATCGATGAACGTGACGGCATCTTCCGGCAATCCCTCAGCTTTTGCAGCATCCCTCAGGATTTTTACAATCGCCCTGTTCGAATTTATCGCCTCGGAGCCTCCGCGGAGAATGACTGCATTACCTGCCTTAAGGCAGAGGCTTGCAGCATCTGCCGTTACATTAGGCCGTGATTCATAAATAATTCCGATTACACCAATCGGTACCCGCATCTTTCCGACACCCATGCCATTGGGTCTTTTCCATATCTTTGTGATCTCTCCGACAGGATCGGGAAGCGCCGCCACCTCGATGAGCCCCTGTGCCATCTCTTTTATGCGTTTATCATTGAGGGTTAGTCTATCTATTATTGCCTTAGAAAGACCTTTTTCCTCTGCATGGACAATATCCTTTTTGTTTCCCTTTATAAGATATGGTCTCTGTTTCTTAAGTTCCGCGGCCATCCTTAAGAGTGCATTGTTTTTTTCTCTGGAAGATACTCTCGCAAGTGCCCGTGCACCTTCTTTAGCAGCCTTTGCCTTATTGAGAACGAATGCCTTTATATCCATCTTCCCTCCAAAAATTTTGACTATATAACTAAAAGTTGATAGCTGACAGCTTTCAGCTACTAATGAATTAAATAAATTTTTGAACGATATCGCATATAATTATAAGTCCTGACCGTATTTTTAACAATCTGTTTATAACTTGTTAATAAAGTTACTACCGAAGCACGATGTCCCCTTATCGATTCTGTTTTTCTTCATTTTGCCTATTTTATAGGCACTATAAAAATTTAATAAAATCAGCATGTTACCATCAAATTATTGCGTTTATAAAAAAAAGTTTTTGTATACCTTTCTAACCCCTTACACTACAAGGGTTTCTTCCACCATCGCATAAATTCTCAATAAAATAAATGGGGATGATGCAGCTTAAAACGCCCTAAGAATATTGTAATATGTATCTCTCTGTGCAGGCCTGAAGCCTGCATTCTTAATCGCCCCGATTATATCATCCATCGAAACCCTGTAGCTTATACCTGCCGACGCAACGACATTCTCTTCTATCATTGTTGAGCCAAGATCATTTGCACCGAACCTCAACGCAACCTCTGCAATCTTAATACCCTGTGTAACCCATGATGCCTGAATGTTTTTAATGTTGTCGAGATATATTCTTGAGAGTGCAAGAATACGAAGGTATTCAACAGCAGTAGCAACTGCAAATGCGGATTGCGGATTGCGGATTGCGGAATTTTGTCTTTTATTCCGAATTCCGAATTCCGAATTCCGAACTAATTCAGTGTTTCCCGGCTGGAATGTCCATGGTATGAATGCGGTGAAGCCTTCCGTTTTGTCCTGAAGATTTCTTACGACATCGAGATGCTCGATTATATCCTCAGGTTTTTCGACACTCCCGAACATCATTGTTGCAGTCGTTCTCATACCCAGACTGTGTGCATTTTCCATAACCTTAAGCCATGAAGACGATTTTATCTTGCGCGGACTGAGTATCTCCCTTACCCTGTCCGAAAGTATCTCTGCCCCTCCTCCGGGAATCGAATCAAGGCCTGCATCGTTCAAAATCTTTAAAGTTTCCCCGATTGTAAGGTCTGATCTGTCTGCCATGTAACAAATCTCAGGTGGCGAGAAACCGTGGATATTTATATCAAAACGAGACTTAATATCTCTAAGCAAATCAATATAATACTCAATTGTAAAATCAGGATGCAGTCCGCCCTGAATGAGTATCTGTGTCCCACCAAGTTGAAGCGTCTCTTCTATCTTTTTGAATAATTCTGCTTTGCCCAGTACATAGGCATCCTTGTCTCCCTTATCACGCCAGAATGCACAGAATTTACATTTATTAATGCAGATATTTGTGTAATTAATATTCCTGTCAATGATGAATGTGACGATCTCATCCTGGTGTAGTTTCTGTCTCATTTCATCCGCCCTTTGACCGAGATCGAGGAGATCGGCGGATTTTAAAAGGGTTAAGGCTTCTTTCTTTGATATCCGGTTCATATCTTATTTTTTAAAATCCCCTAGAATACCTTGTCATTGACTTTATCGCGTTATCAAAATTCTGAAGTTTTTTAGTCTCGATAAGTTTAATGCTCAATTTTACTTTAACAACCTGTGTATTTCTGAGATAGCCTGCATCAAACTTTACCCTTTCAGAGCTTACGAGTATCGAATTAATCCCGTCTCGGAGCTTTACATCCCGGTTGTCTATGATGGCGGAATAGGGCATTACGTTTTTTTCCCTTCAGTATTATTTTTTCCAACAGTGTAACAGTATACGCTTGCTTCTACAAACTCTACGTTTATTCCACTTATTATTCTTATTCCTCTTTTATCAATGGTTGTAGTCAACACATCCTTGATTCCATGCCTTTGAGCAAACTGCAAAAGACTCCTTAATTCCTCAGGCCTGTCAAAAAATCTGTCAGACCACTTGATTTCAACACACCATTTTTCTTGTTCATGTTCGCCTATAGATACGAGGTCAACCTCGCCGCTTTTCCAGCGTGCATAAAACAATTTATTGAAGTCTTCAGAATGAAGCCATTGGCTGACGACAGCTGTTTCCACAATATTACCCATAAAATCATGCTCGGCAGAAATAGGCCCAAAAAGGGCGCTCCTCATGGATGGATTAGTGACATAGACCTTAAAATAATTTGCCCTTTTGAATTTCCTCCCCTTCTGATCTATCCTGTGGACCATTTTTATCAAAAAAGCAGCCTCAAGATATTCAAGGTATTTTTTTATAGTATTCTTCGCCACCCCGGCACCTGTTGAAAGCTCATCGAGTGAAACTTCATTCCCAGTATTATATGCAAGCATTGTAAACAGCCTGTTGAGTTCCTGTATGTCCTGAATGCCGTAAAGGCCGGGAAGATCCCTCAACAAAACCTTATCAATAATATCGCTTCTTATATATCTATTTGGGTCAGCCTTTATCGCCTCGGAAAAAATGGCTTCTGGATATCCGCCGAAATTTAGGTAATTGATGAACTCTTTATTAACGCTTTGTATATCAGATGCAAAATATTCCATTCCTGAAGCATATCCTTTCTGCACTATTAAATCATCTTTAGCGAGTAGATAGAGATACTCATAAAACGTAAGAGGCGGAAGATGAAAATTCGTGAAGCGTCCTGCGCCTGATTCAATGCTTTTAAGTTTCAGTGCTGCCGCCGCAGAGCCCGACGCAACAAATCTTACCCCCCTGTAATCATCAACGAGTTTCTTGAGGTGCACTTCCCAATTCCTAAGGTATTGTATTTCATCAAAAAAAATATAACAGTTCTTTAAACTTTTCAAATCAAAAATCCGTGAATAAAATTCGAGAATTTTTTCAAGACCTAACCCGATATATACAGGGGACTCGGTCGAGATATAACAGATGTTTTTCGGATTAATCCCGCTATCAATCAGTTTCTGAATAGTGTGGTAGAGGAGAACTGTTTTCCCTACCCTTCTCGGTCCCATCAAAACGACAGCACGATGGATTTCCTTTTCGGTTATCAGGTTGTAAAGGCGTTCGAGATAAGCCCTCGGCTTCATGTTTTTGAAGTACTCGTCTATTGAGCCTTCTTCATTCCACCATGGGTTTTCGAGCTTTATCTTCCCGGTTATCTCTATCTCTGATATGTCCTTCATAGCTTTTACAATGTCACAGGCTTAATATTATTATAGCTATCTTTCAAATAATGTCAATATCTTGACATTATTTGAAAGATACGTATAACTCTTTGTTATTTAAGGATTTTTACCCTTCATTTTCTCCTCAATCATCAGTGTTGGTATAGGGGCGATCTTCTTTGAGACTTCTCATGAAGGTTATTTATAGTGCAACATAGTCCATGTTCAATGGGTCTTTGCCGCTCTATAAAACGAATCCCTTTCAACAGGAATCTTTCCTGCCTTTTTAATAAGATTTTTCAATTGCTCCACTGTCATGGCCTTCCCGCTTAATGCCCCTGCAGAATGAGTAATCTTCTCATCGATGATAGTCCCGTCAATATCATCTGCCCCGAACAAAAGCGCAATCTGCGAAAGTTTTTCTCCAAGCATAATCCAGTAAGCCTTAATATGGTCAAAATTATCAAGCACAAGCCTGCTCACAGCGATTGTCTTAAGGTCATCAATTCCCGATGAATACGTTCCTCCGATCTCCGTATTTTTCGGATGGTATGCCAATGGTATGAATGCCTGAAATCCCATTGTTTTATCCTGAAGCTGCCTCAATCTTAAAAGGTGATCCACCCTTTGCTCATAATTCTCTACATGCCCATAAAGCATTGTAGCGTTTGTCTTTATTCCGGTCTTATGTGCGGCTTCCATTACCTTGAGCCATCCCTTACCTGAAAGTTTCTCGGGACATAGCCGGGTTCTTATTCCCGAATCAAATATCTCAGCCCCGCCTCCCGGCATTGTATCGAGACCGTTTTCCCTGAGTGCAATCAATGTATCAATAATGTTTTTCCCGCTTATCCTCGAAAAATATTCTATCTCTGTTGCAGTGAATGCCTTAATCTGGAGTTTCGGGGATGACTTTTTTATTCTCGATAACATCTCAAGGTAGTACTCAAATGGCCGATCAGGATGAAGCCCGCCGGTGATGTGGACTTCGGTGACCCCCCCATACCCCCCCTTGCCAAGGGGGGGTATGGGGGGGCGTGAGTTTTGAGTTTTGAGTTTCTGAACTATCTCTGCAATGTTCAACTCGTATGCCCCATCTTCTCCTTTTGAGCGACTGAATGCGCAGAATTTACATCTGTTGACACAGATATTTGTCGGGTTGATATGGATGTTCCTTATGAAGTAAGCCTTATTGCCGTTTTTCTTTTTTGCTGCATGAGATGCAAGCTTCCCGAGCATAAAAATATCATCGGTCTCGAATAATCTTAATGCATCTTCTTTGGAGAGTCTTTTACCGGAAAGGACTTTGTCTTTGATTTTCTGAATCATTAGTCATTTTTTTAACAAAAATTTTCAAGGAAACAGGGCTATAGTCCGGATCGCTGCTTTTTCGTCGAATCCCATCATGATATTCATATTGTGCACGGCCTGACCCGATGCACCCTTCATCAAATTATCTATAGTAGTAACAATAATTAAATTGCCTGTTCTTTTATTTACGGTTAGTCCGATCTCGCACATATTTGTTCCCCGCACATGTTTTACATTTGGGAATTTCCCTTCGGCAAGTATTCTTACAAACGGTTCTTTTGCATATAATTTTTTGTAAAGGCCGAGTATCCGTAAGGTCTCGGCCTTTTTCTTGAGTCTTGCGTAAATGGTCGTAAGTATTCCCCTGTCGTATGGTGCGATATGAGGTGTAAAATTAATCCTTATAGCCTTCCCTGCGGTTGCCGAAAGCTCCTGTTCGATCTCCGGTGTGTGTCTATGCGAGGCAACGGAGTAGGCCTTGATTCCCTCATTTACCTCACAATATGAAAAACCGATATCGGCCGTTCTTCCGGCTCCCGTAGTGCCGGATATCGAATCTACGATTATTGAATCCGCATCTATAAGTTTCATCCGAACAATAGGGTAAAGTCCTAATATTGCACCGGTAGGATAGCAGCCGGGATTTGCTATCAGAGATGCCTTTGAAATTTTCTTTCTGTATAACTCGGGCAATCCATAGACAGCCTTCTTTAATGTTGCACGGAATCTGTGCGGCGTCTTGTACCATTCCTCGTATATCTCAGGGGAACGGAGTCTATAATCCGCAGAGAGGTCTATAATCTTTTTATTTTGCCTGAAGAAGAAGTCCACTGCCTCCTGAGATGCTGCATGCGGCAGGGCCATAAAAAAAATATCGGCCATGTCCACAAGTTTCTCCTTGTTCAATGGCTCATACGTGAGATTTGAATGATTGGAAAGGTGCGGGAATAGATCACCGACAGCCTTTCCTTCTGATTTTTCGGAAGTTACAGCAGTTATCTTAACATGGGGATGGCTCGATAGGAGGCGGATGAGTTCACCTCCGGCATATCCGCTTCCTCCGCAGATAGCAACCCTTAGCATACCCCCTTCTTATCTCTTAGAGAACTGGAATCTCTTTCTTGCACCCTTCTGGCCGTACTTCTTTCTCTCTTTCTCCCTCGGATCCCTTGTTAAGAAACCTTCTTTTTTAAGCTTTAACCTGAGATCATTATCTATCGAAACGAGTGCACGCGAGATCCCGTGCCTTAGTGCACCGGCCTGCCCGGTCAAACCTCCGCCTTCGACTATCGCATCTATGTTATATTTACCTGCCATCCCCGTAAGTTCAAGAGGCTGCTTTATCATCATCCTCAAGGTCTCACGTGAAAAATATGAGTCAAGCGGTTTTTCGTTAACGGTTATCTGGCCGTTGCCGGATGACATATTCACCCTCGCGATAGATGTCTTCCTCCGACCTGTTGCGTTATATGCGATCTCAGTCATTTTTATTTAAAGCTCCTTTATTGTAAGATTCCGGGTTTCTGTGCTGCATGCGGGTGCTCGCTCCCCCTGTAGACCTTAAGCTTCTTCAGCATTGCCCTGCCAAGTCTATTTTTGGGAAGCATTCCCCATACGGCGTCTGTTATTATCTGTTCCGGTTTTTTATTAAGACGCTCTCTCAGAGTTTCAGCCTTAATTCCTCCCGGATAATTCGAATGATGATAGTAAATCTTATCGTCAAGTTTCTTGCCTGTGGTCTTAACCTTCTCGGCGTTTACTACGATAACAAAATCACCTGTGTCGACATTAGGAGTGAATACAGGCTTATTCTTACCCCGCAGATAAGTTGCTATCTTTACGGCAAGTCTTCCAAGTATCGCATCCTTTGCATCTACAGTATACCACTTATGTTCAATATCGTTTTTTTTAGCAAACATGGTTTTCATCGCTCCACCTTACCTACCTTATCTTCCTTTTATAAGGAGAATCCGCTTTTGCGGAAAGAATCTACACATAATAATAAAAAATTTATAAATTGTCAATTCCGGGAAATTAATTTTTGCTTTTTGTCTTTATCTCTGCCTCGGATTTTCTTATATAAAAGGGTGTCAGACCCATAGGTTCTGAAAATTCTCCCGAAGCAGCTTTCTTCAATCCGATGGATGCAACATTTGCAGGTGAAGGGACCATTTTTTCAGAAGGTGCGAATATAGCCCTGTTGCCCATGATCTCGATTATCGCATCCTTGTAAAGTATTGCTCCCTCACCGGCAAAGATGAACTTGTCGAATGAACTTTTGAGAATCGAATGCAGCAAGAATTCCGCGGGTTTCACCGAGGTCTCATTTATCAGCCTGATGAGATGTTCATTTTCCCATTTGAATAATGCCGTATAAATCTCCATCTTTCTTGCATCGAGCATTGTGCAGACAGGATGCATGCTGTAAAGGAAATTCCACGCGAACGCCTCGAGCGTTGGGACGGCTACTATCGGTTTACCGGTTGCATATGAAAATCCTTTTACCGTGCTTACCCCTATCCTTAAGCCGGTAAAAGAGCCGGGGCCGACGGCCACTCCGAAGACGTCTATCTCGGATATCTTAATACCGGACTGTTTAAGGCAATGCTCTATCTCCGTCATAAGCCTCTCCGAATGTGTGGCCTTAACATTGAGCCTGCTCTCGGCAATAAGCTTGAGGTCATCCATAACAGCGATACCGCCGAGCATCGTCGAGGTCTCTATTGCAAGTATCTTCATTGTTTGAAGTATAGCAAAGGACGGATTTTTAAGTCGAGGATCATAGAGAATCCTCTCGCGTCTCTTTCTCTGTTTTAGGGAGAATGTTTAATGATATAATCTCCATTATGTGGAGTATACGGATGCGGGCATCAAAAACAAATGCAAAATGCAAAATGCAAAATGCAAAATTTAATGAGGAACATATATCCGGTGCGGAAGGGATATATAGAGAATCGGAGATAACAGAGAAAAGCAGAGAATACATCAATAGGGCACTGAGCCATCCGAGGGGAATGCCAGACAGGGTTATAATTACGCTCGATAAAGTAAAAGAGAAACCGATAAAAGTCCCCATACTTCCTGTAAATACGCTAAAGTGCAGTTCTCCGGATAAAGCGAAGGAGATCATAATTCAAAAATTGGGATCCCTCGGAGTTTCAAAAAAGGCGATCGATAACGGATTAAAAATCCTGGAGGCAAAGAAAACGATGCGGGGCGCTGCATTGATGCTTATGGAATCAGGCAGACGTAAAGAACCTGATAGGGAGCGTGGGGTAAGGGTGTCGAGGCTCGGGATAGAAAAATCCGTTGAAAAGAAACTATCGCGCAGGCTTGCCCTAAAGGGGATCAATACAATAACGGTCAAAGAGGCATTAATTCTTGCGTCAAAGGTTGCATCGTGTCCTGATATTGTCGCCGAGGTCTGCATATCCGATGATCCTGATTATACAACGGGTTATATTGCATCGAAAGGGTTAGGGTATCTCAGGATACCGAATGGATTTTTGAATAAATAAATTTTCAATAAATCTCCCCTAACCCCTCTTTGCCAAAGAGGGGATCAGAAGGATTCCCGACAAGCGGGAATGACAAAGTACGATTTATTTTTTTGATACCCCGCCGTCTCTGCGGCGGGGAGATTCATTGTAAATATGCCGGATTTCCGAAATCCGACGCGATAGACGGGTCACGAAGCTGCAGGACTTTTATTGCCCTATACTGCAAACGAAAGAAAAAGCTCGTTCATAAGAATTTACCCTGCAAAGAGAAAATAGAAAAGAAGTCCTGAGATCAGTCCTCGTGGACAAGTTCGATTACAGTTACCTCTGGGGGAGATAAAAAGCGGATCGGTGGGCCCCATGTACCCGCACCTCTACTGACATATAGTCCGGAATTGTTAGGGAGAGATGCAAAACCTGCATGCACGGGATAGTAGAGACGTGTAACGATACTGAAGGGGAATATCTGACCTCTATGCACATGACCTGAAAGTTGTAAATCGAAAAAACCGGATGCCTTCTTATCTATAAGAGGTCTGTGTTTGAGGAGTAAGGTAAATTTTTCGCTCGGTAGACTTGAAAGCAGCTCTTTTTCGGAAATATCTCCGAAGAGGCCGTAATACCTCCCGGCGGGATCATCAACTCCAGCTATATTGATTATCCCACCGACAGTTAATCCTTCTCCTCCCAGAACAGAAAACCCCGCCTTTTTTGTGAAGGATACGGCCTGAGAAAGACCTGCATAATATTCATGATTTCCTGTTATAGCGAATTTCCCGTATCTCGGGGTTATCTCCCTAATTAATTCTGCAACTCCCTCGAGTCTGTTGATCTGTCCATCCACAAGATCGCCCGTAGACACTAAGATATCCGGCTCAGCCTTTTTAACCTCTCCAAGTATTCTCTTTAATCGTTCTCCACTCACAATCAGTCCGATATGAACATCGGATATCTGAACTATCTTTAGTCTTCCTACCTCCTTAGGTATTTTAGAAGTCTTGATCATTAATCTCTCTGTGCGAATGTTCTTTGCCTCGAAGTATCCGTAGATCGAGGCTGATAGAGAAAAGATCAGGGGTAGAAAAAAGGCGGTTCTAACCGATGGAGTTATAGTAGATAGATCTCTTTGCGATATACCCCCACCTAAATATATAACCAGACGATAAGCATCAATTGCCACGGAACACGAGAAGAACAGGAACAGGACCCCGAGCCACATATAACCGACATACGACATAACCCTCGCAAGGGCTTCCAGCCCGTATTTTTCCGAATAATGTACAATGAGCGGTGCAAGAAACAATATCGCCATAACGATTATAAGATAAACGCTTATAGTAGCCCCAAAGGCAAGTGCAGCCTTTGCCTTTAGGAATGCATAGGCATGTATAGATCCGTAAATAAGAAAGAATGTAACCAGAAAGAGGCTCATAAGTCTCCTATTGTTTTATCAATCCATTATTAAATTTTCAATACCCCACAGTCTCTGCTGTGGGGTGTCCTTATATTCCCCCTTTGGCAAAGGGGGATGAAGGGGGATTTTTGAATAAATAAATTTTCAATAAATCTCCCCTAACCCCTCTTT
>JACQXD010000152.1 GCA_016208875.1 Nitrospirota bacterium | reverse complement strand
CTTTCGCTTGTAAGCACGTCCCCGATATTTTTAATCCCGGTGAGGTTAAGATCACCTTCGTAAGGAGGTATCACCTTAATAACCGTTACCCAGCACTCCTCATCATAGGCAAGCTTTAAGCCCTGCCTGAGAACTTCTTTCGAACCATTCACAGCTATGAGAATCTTTCTATAGCCCTTCATATCTTTGTTACCTTACCACCAATATCGGACAGGGAGCATTGATGATTACCCTCTCGGCAGTGCTTCCCATAATTGCCTTATTAACGCCTCTCCAGCCATAGCTTCCCATCACTATCAGGTCATTTTTAAGCCTGTTTGAGGTCGCTACGATCTTTTCTCCCGACTGGCCTTCTTCTATTACTGTTTTGATTGGAACTCCATCCCCTGTGGCAATCTCTTTTGCCGTATCCATGATTTTCTGAGCCTCGAGAAGAAGGCTCTTCCTTATTGAATCCGTTCTGAAAAATTCTATCATCTCTTCGTAACGCGGGATGACATAGAGAGCCGTTATCTCTGCACCATCGATCTTTGACAATTTACAGGCACGGCTAAGAGCCTTCATGCTGAATTCCGAACCGTCAAACGGGACCAGAACCGACTTGTAACTTCCGGTGCACTCGCTGCATTGTTTTTTTACCACAAGGACGTCGGTATCGGAATTGACTATAACATGCGACGTTACGCTTCCCATGAGAAGCCTGTTCAGCCCCTTTCTTCCGTACGTGCCGAGGACAATGAGGTCTGCCTTTTTTTCGTGTGCAATGTCCACAATGACATTAGGGGGGTCACCCTCGCAGAGCAAAGACTGCACCTCTATGCCGAATTCCGAGGTCAACATCTCTTTTGTCTGGACACATACTTTTTCCCCGACCTTCAGCCGCTTTTCGTGCTGTTCGGGAGCGATACCGAATTCCTCCGTATCGAAATAAACGGCATGGACAAGGACGATCTTACCTCCGTGTTTTTTTACCCAATTTGCTGCCTCTGTTAATGCAGCCTTACTGGGGATTGAGTCGTCAAAACCAACGAGGATATTTTTATACATATAGTTCTCCCTTGCACTGATACAGAGCAGCGAAATAAAAAGGATCCGAAAATTTGAAATTTGAAATTTGAAATTTGAAATTTTCCATTAATGTGCACCTCCGCCTTTCCCGAATATCAGTCCCACACCGAACCCTGCACCGATGGCTGCAACTATGGATATAATCCCGTATAACGCACCTTTGTTCTTTGCCATATCAAACAGCGTTTTTACAAAGCCTACCTGTTCAACAAACACCTTTGTCTCGGCCTTCTCAACTATCTTCTTATCCTTTACGGCATAAACAGTAACTATATAATCACCGGGAGGTGCCTGATACGGCCAATCCAGCTTGATAGAGTACTCCTGCTTCCCATCTTTGACGGTTCTCGATATTTTCCCGGATGACACAGAATACAGTTTAGATGATTCCTTGAATTTTATGAACTCATCGAACCACTTATTTTTTTCTTCTTCATTTGCAACAGGCGATATCTTTGCATGTCTGTTTATCGCGGGATAGCCTATAACATATTTATCTATCTCCTCCCGGTTTAATATCTCATCGGGTTTTCCCGTGCTGTGCAACGAATAAAAATTAGACATATCTTCGAATTTTAATTCACCCACATTCATCCATAAAACACCTCCGGCCTTCCCTTTCTTGCGCAATGCCTGATGACCTTCCGGAGAAGCTATTTTTACAATGAGATCGGTTCCGGGATCGGATATGCCGCTCACACTGACTGTGCTGCCGTGATAAAAAAAGTCTATCGTTATATGATCGTGGTTTGCCTTTATCGTCAGCTCGGCAAATGAAGGAGAGCAGTAAAGCAGCACTGCAGCAGCGCAGCAAAGTGAAAGGAACAGTGCAATTTTGAAATTTGAGATTTGAAATTTGAAATTTTTCATCAGTGTCCTCCTCCTTGAGCTAAAAGCAGCGATGGAGTTAGTGTAAGCTCAAAGACTATTTTCACGGTTACAACAAGCACTATCACTGCAAGGATTATCTTAAGCTGATCACCCTTAAGTTTTCTGCCGAAAACCGTTCCAATCTGCGCTCCGACTGTTGAACCGAGCAGCAGTAAAACAGCGAGAATAAAGTCAACAGTATGGTTGGTATATGCCTGAAGAAACGTAACCTCTATACAGTTAAACAATATCTGGAAAAGACTTGTACCGACCACAACATGCATCGGCATTCTTAGGATATATACCATTACCGGAACCATCAGAAATCCGCCGCCCACACCCATTATTGCAGCGAGTACCCCTACAAATCCCCCGAAAATAACAGGTAGAAGCAGAGAATGTGTTACGCCCGATTTTTCAAAATGTGTCTGTAAGGGCAGGGATTTCAGAAACCTTCCAAAGGCCGAATCCTTTTGAGTTGGTTCCGTAAGTTTAACATCGCCTTTCTTTTTTGCCTTCCTCATGCTCGCAAGGCTTTCGATAAACATGTATGTACCGACAATCCCGAGCATCAAAACATAGGTCATCTTTATCACAAAGTCAGCGTTTCCTGTTGCCTTGAGAACCTTAATAGCCTGCACACCAAAAAGTCCTCCTATGAAACCTCCGACAAGAAGATACAATCCCATCTTGAAATCAACATTACCCACCTTCCAGTGGGCATATGTGCCTGATGTTGATGCAGCCACTATCTGATTCGAATCTGTAGCAGCAGCCACTGTCGAGGGTATTCCGAACATGATTAACAGAGGTGTCATCAAAAAACCACCTCCCACTCCGAACAGTCCCGATAGCAGTCCTACTGCAAGTCCCAGTCCTATGGGGATTAGGATATTAATACTCGTTAATGCTACAGGTAAATAAAGATACATTTAAAATTCTCCTTAATTTTTGAAAGTCCCCTCACCCTGACCCTCTCCCACAAGGGGCGAGGGAAAAATTCCCTCCCTCGATGGGAGGGATTAAGGGAGGGTGATATATTTTTACGCATACGCCTGTCTTGCCATTGTTACTATGGGTCTCGATGCCGTTTTAACAAGTTTCTGCAACTCCCTCGATGTAACATTCCCATTATTAGTTACACTCGGACTTAACAGAACCATATCTATACCTTTTTTCCCTCCGAGAAAATCTTTAACTGCCGGGACCATGTCCATTGCAGCAATTTGCACACTGACTTCAACTCCGGAGTCACGGCACTTTTTAGTAAAAAAGTTTATTGTCTCATCCGAACACGCGGCTTTATTTCCGGCTATCTCTCTTGCAGTTTCATGTTCTCCTGCCTCTGCAAAGGCAATCGCTGCCATTACATCTTCAACCCTTTTCATCAGATTTTTTTTATAAATCAGAAGGATTGCTATCCCCTCGTTCATGACCTTTGCAAGGTCAATCGCATAAGAAAGCCCTTCTCCGCACCCTTCATCGTTATACGCCGACACGAATAAAAGATTTTTTTTCATTTTTACCTCCGGATTTTTTTATGGATTAAATCCTGATGCATTTATGAGCATGAAGAATGCCAGTCTTTAACCTATTGATTTAAAATGATTTTATTGAAGGCCAGAAATGTGATGTTAAAAATATGAACAATGGAAACTGACATTGCAGACTGGTAACAGGCCGATTTAAAGGGATTTTATTGCCTGTAGAGGCTAAACTAAAGAGTGTTTATAATTTGAACAATAAAAATGCTTATGACAAGTTGCCTTACCCTGAAACCTTCTATTATGGTATCTGCAGTCTGTTATCATTGAGCTGATTACACTCTTACGTCTTGACTTTTCGATCCAAATAGTAATACAATGTATTACTATTTGGAGGCGGCCACTTGAAGATTAAAGGTTTTGAATGGGATAACGGAAATGTGGTTCATATAGAGCTTAGTCACGGAATAAAGCCTGAAGAGGCTGAGGAGGTTTTTGCAGTAAAGCCACTTTTCCGCAAAACCAAAAGAGGGCATTATATAGCAATGGGGCCAACTATTGACGGCAGATTTCTTACGATTGTTTTTGAAATTAAAGGCAACGAAATTGCCAGGATAATCACCGGCTGGGACATGGATCAGGCCGAAAAAAAATACTGGCGGAGGCATAAAGAAACATAATTACCGAGGAGGATATGATACTATGAAAACAAATGCGTTAAAATTAAAAAGAGAACCGGCTGTCGAAGACTATTATGATAAGCACGGCGTATTAAAGGACATTATAGACGAAGATATTGACCTCAGCCTCGATGAGGCACTCAGGAAGGATATAGCAGCAGGCAAAAGGAAAAGAACCCTTAGAAATGTCTCTATAAAAATTGACCCGCTGTATCTTCAGTCAATCAAGAAAATTGCTGTCATGAAGAGCATACCTTATCAGACATTGGTAAGGCTATGGCTCGCTGAAAAAATCAGAAAAGAATTAAAAATAGCCTGAACTTTCGGTTGACTTTACTTTAAATTGAAACATCCCTATTCGGACTTATTCCTCCTTCAGTATCTTCCACAGGCTTGTACGTGAGATGCCCAATACTTCTGCTGCCTTTGATTTATTCCCGCCGAACATTTTTAAAACTTTTTCTGTGTATTCCTTTACCATCTCATCAACATTCTTTATTCTTCCGGGTTCAAAGGTCTCGATCTGCAATATCCTTATCTCCTCGGGCAGACTTTCGGGGGTTATAAGTGAACTTTTTTCGAGGATTATCGCCCTTTCAATAATATTTTCAAGCTCCCTCACATTTCCGGGGAAGCTGTAATTCAGCAATACATCCATTGCCTCTTTTGCAAAACCTATTATCTTTTTGTTGGCACTCGGAAGATGTTGCTGTAAGAAATATGTGCTCAATGGTTTTATATCCTCACGTCTGTCCCTCAAAGGCGGAATAAATATCTCCATTATTTTTAACCTGTAGTAAAGGTCTTCCCTGAATTTTCCGTCTGAGATAAGTCTCTTCACGTCCTGATTGGTTGCAGCGATAAACCTTACGTCAACTTTAATCGGTCTTGTTCCTCCAACCCTGAAAAATTCTCCATCATCAACGACTTTTAAAAGTTTGGCCTGTAGATTCGGAGACATCTCTGCAACCTCATCGAGAAACAATGTCCCTGTGTCGGCTATCTCTATAAGCCCGGGCTTTGTCTTGATTGCCCCTGTAAATGCCCCTCTTTCATGGCCGAACAACTCACTGCTCAGAAGCTCCTCTGTAAGTGTTGCACAATTGATGGACAGAAACGGCAGTTTCTGCCTTTTGCTTGTGGAATGGATTATCTTTGCTATAAGGTTTTTACCGACCCCGCTTTCTCCCGTAAGCAGGACGGCACAGTCGGAATCCTTCATATCTTCAACAACAGTCAGCAGCTTTTTCATGCCCTCGCTCTTTGCGATAATAGGGAGTTTTCTATCCATACCTATATATGCCTTTAAGGCGAGGTTTTCTTTTTCGAGAGTCTTTTTTTCGAGGGCCCTTCTTACGGGGATCCTTACCTCGTCGGGTGTGAAAGGTTTTGGGATATAATCATGAATGCCTTTTTTGACGGCATCTACGGCAGATTGAATCGTCCCGTAAGCAGTTATAATGATGAATATGCCTTCAGGGGTAATTTCTTTTGTATGTTCATACAACTGAATGCCGTCCATATCGGGCATTTTCAGGTCGGATATTATAAGGTCATAGTTATCGCCTTTGATGAGTTTAAGGGCATTTAGGCTGCTTGTAGTAGTGGTAACATCCATGCCTTCTCCTTCAAGTATCGCCCTAACGGCCTCGCATACACTTAGCTCGTCATCAACAACTATAGCCCTGAGCTTACGCATGTATTGGAAGCATTACGATGAATGTCGAACCTTTTCCCACAGTACTTTTTACCTCTATATCGCCGCCGTGTTTTTTAATGATACCATAACTTACCGCAAGACCGAGCCCTGTCCCTTTAGTTATATCCTTTGTGGTGAAAAACGGGTCGAAGATTTTATTAATATGATCTTCCGGTATACCGCAGCCTGTATCGGAAAATGTCATCTCTACAAAATTTCCCTCTGCTCTCGTTGAAACCTCTATTCTTCCCGGAGGCGTAACCGCATGAACGGCATTCAGTAAGATATTCAATATCACCTGACCGATTCGGGCGGGGTCAATATATATATCGGGAAGATTGTCGGACAGGTTTAATATCAATTCGATATCCTGAAAGATACCCTGTATAGTAAGAGATTCCACTATTTCTATCACGGGTTTATTGATATTTATCTTGATTACATTGAGCGGAGTCTCTTTTGCAAAACTCAGGAGCTGCCTTACGATATTCCGTGCCCGTTCGGTCTCTCCAACCATTATCTTTAATTTTTTGTAATTCGGATCGCCTTCAGGAACTTGTTCGAGCATGAGGTTCGAGAAAGTAAGCACCGATGTGAGCGGATTGTTCAGTTCATGAGCGATGCCTGCTGCGAGTATGCCTATAGATGCCCGTTTTTCCGCATCTACGAGCCGAGCCTGTTTTTCCCTGAGTTCTATTACTTTATTTTCAAGCCTTGTGAGAGCGGTTTGGAGTTTTTCTTCCATCTTATTAAACGAGACTGCAAGCGATGCTATCTCGTCATTCCCTTCGACAGCCACACTCTCCGAAAGATCCCCCATGGCAACCTTCTTTGTTATTTTTTCGAGATTCCGTATAGGAACCGATATGCTCGTTGCGAGTTTTATATTTATTGCCATGCCTAACATTATTATTATCAGCAATGCGGATAGAAGCATGGTTATGGACCTTTTGAGTATCGTACCTATATCAGCCCTTTCTTTCTTCGACAGGCTCTCCGTAAAAGACTGTATCTCTCTTGCCTTCATCCGCATTTTATTAATAGAATCACTTTCGTTTTTATACAGTTCAAACAACTTATCCGCAAGAAAACCGTACCTTTTGATATTTTCATACCGGATAAGGTTAGAGTCGGCGAGTGTTTCTTTAAAGGTTTCAAAGACCGCGTTGTCTTTATACAACATCAGATTTTTCTCATCCTTTCTTAAGATCAGAAATACCTGCAGTTCTTTACCGGATAGGTTCTTCTCTATCTCCCTTCCGGTTTCGCGTATTGCGTTAATGCGCGCATCCTCCAGCCTGAGAATCTCTACCACCCTGCCGAACAGATCCTCATATTCGGTTATCGTTTTTTTCATCAAGGCATGGTTGTTTTTTCCTATTTCCTTGACTATCTCGACTTTAATATCATCTATATCTTTCTTTAATATTCCGAGATAATTTTTGAGCTCCTGCAGACTGTCCTCGTTTTTCAGCAGAAGAAATACCTTTTCGTATCTCCTCACTTCAAGTATAGTATTGGTTATGTCATCCGCTACTTCTACGAGAGACAGTCTGGTGGTGATCGTACGCAGTTCTTTGTATGCGAAAAATCCAAGAATTGCAGCAAGCAATGTATAAAGGCCGAAACCGAGGAAAAGTTTATCTCTTATCTTCATAAGTGATAATTGTAGTTCATAATCACCAAAAAATTAAGAAAATAGTAATCGTAGGATTTTCAAAATAAATGGAGGTGTCCTTAAAATCAAACGATTATGCTGGATGAGCTAAATGCCTTTTATCGAATATCGGATCGTTCCCTCTATTTAACCGTTCCTTCAGTATCTTATTTTCCTTCTGAGATATCCTTAGCTTCAATGCATTATCTATCGCATATAGCATCTGCTCTTTTCTGAAAGGCTTTGCTATATAATCAAATGCCCCCTTGCGCATTGCCTCAAGGGCAGTTTCGACCGTACCGTAATCAGAGAGAATAATAACCGGGATATCTGCATCTATACGCTTTATAGCTCCTATTAGTTCAATACCATCCATTACCGGCAGCCTCATTTCCGCAATGACAAGATCGAACCCGCCATTTTTTACTAACTCGACTGCCTCCGGAGGATTATTCGTAACTTCTATTTTATATGATGTCATCTCTCCGATAAGCATCCTTAAAAGCATTGCCATCTCAGGGTCATTGTCTATTATTAATATTTTCTCAAACACGTCTTTCACCTCCTAAGACTTCACAACAAGCACCGGACATGGGGCATAGCCGATGACTTTCTCGGCAACACTGCCCATAAGGAGTCTTCTGAGTCCTGTACGTCCATGACTACCCATAACTATGATATCTGCCTTTTCATTTCCGGCAAGGTCTGTTATTACCTTATACGCATCTCCTTCACCGATAAAGGTTGTTGTCTTAATATTCGATACCTCAGCCTTTTTCTTTACATTTGCGACAAATTCCTTTGCCTTTGCGGTAAGGTCTTCCACTACCTTCGGGGCCTCTGCATAAAATTCAGCAGGGACGTCAACAACGGATATTGCCTTCAATTCCCCGCCGTATGATTTTGCAAAGTCTATGGCTTTTTCCATTGCAGCATTGCTGTATTTTGAACCGTCTGTGGCAAAAAGGATTTTCTTCCATCCTATAACCGTATTCTTCGGCACTACAAGAACATCCCTCTGACTATGACCTATTACGCGGGCCGTAACACTGCCGACAAATGCCCTCTCAAGCCGCCCTAATCCTCTCTGTCCCATAACGATCACATCGCAGTTTTCCGCATCCGACAGATCAACGATCCTTTCGTATATCTCCCCCTCTTCACAAACTGTCTTTATTAAAACCCTCTCTGCCTTTGCTATTTTTTCGGCCTCGGCTAAGGCGTCTTCGCATGGCTTTCTTAAAGACCTCATAATATTTCCCACCGCAACCAAATCCAGATCACCGGTATACGGCGGAATAACAGATACTACCGTTATCCAGCATTCTTCGTCATTGGCAAGTTTGAATGCCTGTAAGAGTGCATTCTTGCTCGATTCTGAACCGTCAAATGCTACGAGTATTTTTTTATACCTTCCCACGTTTTTACCTCACTAAGGCTTCTTTTGAAGCCATCTGCTCTGCGCGGCGTCCCTGCCACATGGCCTTAAGTACAATGAAGGCTCCGAGAAGAAGTGCCAGTGCCATTATAGCAAAGCTTGTGTTTTTCAATAATTTAACAGTACCGTCATTAAGTGTCTGTATTAATCCGAGTTGTGAGAGATAAACAGGTACCATCAGACCACGGCTGAAGAGGACGATAACCATAATAACACCCATTACGACCTTTATCATAAAAGGCTTAACATATGTTGTCCCGATTGCACCGAGTTGAATCCCGAATAACGAGCCTGCAAGTATTATCATTGCAAGCCTGATATCAACCAGTCCATGCATAGCATATTTGAACGAGCCTCCAAGTCCCATAACAAATGCTATTACAAGCTCCGATGCAGACGCCATCAAACTCGGTGCCCCAAGTACATAGATCATAGCCGGGACCCCTATAAAGCCTCCGACTGCAATAGTTGCTGCGAGCATACCGGTTGCAAAACCTAACGGGATTGTAAATAGCACCGAGATTCGAGCGTTAAGGCTTTTGAAATAGACCATTGTTCCTGGTATATTTATGGACTGCACCCATTTTGCAAGTTTGGTTGCCTTCTCTTCCTCATTGGCATTCCCGGATTTGTATGTCTTCCATGCATCGCGGAGTACAAAACCTCCGACTATTGCAAGAATCACCACGAATGAAACGCTTACATATAGATTTGATCCTGCATCTCCAAATGCCTTTTTGATATTCTCCTGTATGTGGGCTCCATATAAAACCCCTGCCTCGGCAGAGATACCGAGGACTACACCGAGTTTTACATCAACCTGTCCGTATTTTGCCCTCTTGATAGCGCCTATGAGTGCCTTTGGAAATTTGTGGCACATATTGCTTGCAACTGCCACGAGTCCGGGTACACCCATACTCATCATCGCAGGCGTGAGCACAAATGCGCCGCCCGAACCGATGAATCCGCTGACCAGACCTCCGACAAATCCCACCAAAAATAGGTAGATAATGTGCGCCGTATCGAGGTTAACGAAATTCGATACCACCTGAGCTACATCATGCATCTTACTTTACCTCCTTCTTTTTCTTAGCAGCCTCGATACCCATCACGGTCCAAAAATCTCCTGTGAATGAACCGTGTATAAATGAGAAGAGGAATGCAGTTGCTATAGGCAATATAGCGTACAATCCTCCCTTGCCGAAATAATCATTGATCATATCCTGTTTCAACAGCAGTGCCGCATAAAGTGCGATTGAAATAATCCCCATGAAAATCATCTTACCGTAAGGTTTTCGTTTTGAACCCGACATTTGTTTTTATCCTCCAATTCTTTAGTTAGTGACTTACTAACGAGTTCATAAGTATGATGTCATTCCCGCTTGTCGGGAATCCTTCTGAAGAAAGACTCCGGACAAGCCGGAGTGACAAATGATGTTCTAATACTTATGGACTTATTAATCATTAATTCTTTTCAGGTATCAGGGTTAAAGGTCTGCTTCGATCTATTTTTTTGTCTGTGACCTTTACATGACCGTCTTTTTCAGCCAGTATCTCTCTTGCCGTGTCAAACTCTCCTGCCTCTGCAAATGATACTGCCGCAAAGATGTCTTCCAGCTTTTTAGTGAGTTTCTTCATTTCACATCCTCCTTTTTTCTGTTCTTATACCCCGGCTGCTGCCGGTTTTGTAATGCTGACAATAGGTTTCGTTATGTTTTTAATTAATTTTTTAAGGTCTATGACCTTCTTGTTTTCCGAGAGATTAGGGCTTAAGAGAACCATATCAATGTTAGGCATTCCCTTGAGAAAATCTTTTATAGCGGATATTGTGTCTCCTGTTGCAATCCGATAATCAAAATCAATTGATATCTCACCGCACCTTTCAGTTAGTTCTTTGATCTTTCTGTCTTGAATCTCCCTTATCTCTTTCTCCTGCCCGTTCATGAGTTCTTTTACTGTCTCGAGCTGCCCGGCCTCAGCGAACGCAACTGCAGCCATCACATCCTCGTAGGTCTCCATTATCCGCTTGTTATAGACCATCAATACTGCTATGCCTGAATTAAGGGTCTTTGCAAGCTCAAGGACATAGGAAAACCCCTCGTCGCAATTCTCACCGCCTTTAGTTACGAACAAGAGTTTCTCTTTCATCCTTTCACCTCTCCTTTTTGAGCTTCGTAATAAGTAATATCAAGAGACGTGCCAGAATATAACTATTTGAATTTAAAAGATTTATTTAATTAAGATGGGGAGACCTACTGTTTCAGATTTGAACAGAGGTGAACGCTCAATGGCGAAGAACTACAAAGATTAGCAATCGCTTGTATCCTCGACAGCAGATTATAAGAAAAGATATTTCGCGAATTGAACATATTGTTGTTTTCATGGCAGTGGCCTTTCTTGCGATCTATTTCATTTTCAGATACATAAAGTCCAGACACAAAAGCAAATAAGTAATATTCGCGGGATTGACGGCGAGTTTAGAAATGTGTAAAATATGATTATCATATTTTATGAAAGGATAAAGCTTATGGAGAAAACAATTACTGCCACCGAAGCTGTAAGGAAATTTTCGGAAATATTAAATGCAATCAAATACAGAGGAAACCATTACACAATTCTGCGAGGTAAGAAACCGATTGCCTTCATAAGTCCTGCCGAGAAACATTTAAAAGAGAGAACCCTCGGTGAGTTAAAGGGGTTGATGGCAAAACTCCCACATCTCGGCGATGAGGCTGAATCTTTTGGAAAAGATCTCTCGGTTTTTCAGTTGTTACATCAGATATGAGGGATTACGAAAAAATCAAAGGACTCAAAGTAGAGAAGTTTTGATTTAGTTTTATCATTAGAGCCTACTTCTTCAATATCCTCCACAAACTTGTCCTCGAAATCCCCAATATCTCTGCTGCCTTTGACTTATTACCTTCTGCAAATTCAAGTACTTTTTCAGCATAATCTCTGTTGATCTCATCGATGGTTTTGATTCTATTGGGGTCTATGGTTTCTATCTGGAAGAGCTTTATGGTTTGCGGGAGGCTTTCCGGTATAATGCGGGATGTCTTCTCTAATATCACTCCCCTCTCGATAATATTTTCGAGTTCTCTAACGTTTCCGGGAAAACCATATGACATAAGCACATCCATTGCTTCCTTTGTAAATCCGGCAATTTTTTTATTAGCTTTTCCGGAATGCTTTTCCAAAAAATGTTTGCTAAGGGGAGCAACGTCTTCTCTCCTTTCCCTCAACGGCGGGATATAAATGTCCATCACATTCAGCCTGTAAAACAGGTCTTCCCTGAATTTGCCTCCTGCTACCAATGCATTTATATTTTGGTTGGTAGCAGCAATGAATCTTACGTCAACCTTAATCGGCCTTATGCCTCCAACCCTTAGAAATTCTTTATCCTCTATAACCTTTAACAGCTTGGCCTGCAAAGGGGGCGACATCTCTGCTATCTCGTCGAGAAACAGCGTGCCATTGCTTGCAACTTCAAGTAAACCCTGCTTCGAAGTTATAGCACCTGTGAATGCCCCTTTTTCATGTCCGAATAGTTCGCTCGCCAGAAGCTCCTCCGTAAATATTGCACAGTTTATTGCTAAGAATGCCCTATCCTTCCTTAGCCCCGTGTAATGGATAATCTTTGCAACAAGTCCCTTGCCGACGCCGCTTTCGCCTGTGAGCAGGACATTACAGTCGGAATTGGTGATGCTGTTGATGACCTCGATCACCCTTTTCATTACCTTGCTTTTTGCTATGAAAGGGGTATCTTTATCAAGGCCGAGAGAGACCTTGAGTGCTATGTTTTCATTCTCTAATCTTTTTTTTTCCTGGATCTTCTTTATCTTCAGATTGAGTTCATCGAGATTAAACGGCTTCGTTATGTAATCGGTTGCTCCCCTTTTCATTGCCTCGACAGCCGACTCTATGCTGCCGAAACCCGTGATTATGATTACCTCGATTTTTGGATATTTATCTTTCACCTCGGCAAGCAGTGTCAGCCCATCCATCCCCGGCATTTTAATATCGGCGATCAGAATATCGAATCCCTCTTTTTCGATATTCTTCAGGGCGTCTATACCGTTTTTCGCACCGGTTACGGTATAGCCTTCTTTTTCGAGCGCATAACTCAAGTGTTTTAATGTTATCTCTTCATCTTCAGCGATTAAGATTTTAATTGCCATTATCTCCTCGGCCAACCCCATTAGAAAGCCTGTTTCTAACGGGGTAAAGTTATTGTGAAAGTAGTACCTTTATGAGGTTCGCTATCCACCTCGATCTTCCCTTTATGTTTCTCTATTATACTGAAAACAATTGCCAATCCCAAGCCTGTGCCCTTCTCCTTTGTAGTAAAAAACGGGTCGAATATCCTTGGAATATTTTCGGCAGATATGCCCTTGCCCGTATCGGAGACCTTAATCCGAACAGAATCGTTTCTGGTATTTATTTCGATGTCTATGAACCCCTTGCCCTCCATCGCATCAACGGCATTGCTGAAAAGATTAACAAAGACCTGTTCAAGGAGATGACTGTCTGCAAGCACCCGGATATCATCGGCTGCTCTAAGATTAAATTTTTTCGCCCCGGACAATTCACCGGAAATCTCCATCCGTGTCAGCACGGAATTAATTAAATTTTTGATATCAACTGTTTTGAGTTCGGGTTCTTTCTCTCTTGAGAATTCAAGGAGGTCCGTAACTATTCTTTTTACCCTGAGCGTTTGAGAAAAAATATCCTTTACGGTCTCTTTTACTATCGGGGGACAGGTATCCTGATCTCCGATCTCCTTTGACAGGATTTGTGCAGCAAGATAGATATTATTTAGGGGATTGTTTAGTTCATGGGCGACTCCGGACGCGAGGGTTCCTATGGAGGCAAGTTTTCTGCCTTGAAGCAATTCCTCATTTTTTTTAATTAGTTCCTTTTCCCTTTCGACCAGATTATGCTGCATCTTATTAAAGGCATTTATCAGTATGCCTACCTCGTCCTCCTCTGCACCAAAGGTATTGATCTATGTATCAACATCATCGGGTTTTGCAGGAACGGAAAAGAACAAAAAATCTCCCTTGCCGGTCTTTTCTACTGCGGCAGTTAATATCTTAAGCCGTTTTACGACACCTTGACTGATACCGAAGAGTGCACCAAGGCCTACCACCAGAAACAGAGGCAAGAGGACCATCGCTGCGACTTGAGATAAACCGATAGCCTTTTCTACCTTTCCCCTCGCTGTCTTGTCTATCTCTTTTGAGATAGTCAGAATCTCTTCCCCATCTTTTCTAAGTGCATTAATATCTTCATTTAATCCGTGAAGATTCCGAACTATGGGATTCTCG
>JACQXD010000151.1 GCA_016208875.1 Nitrospirota bacterium | reverse complement strand
GCGGAAAATAACGATGCAAGATACATGATACATGATGCCTGACTCACGATGCATGATTCACGATTCATGATGCACGATGTATGATTTTCTTTATCCTGTATCGTGTATCCTGCATCGTGCATCTTTTTTGTATCGTGTATCCTGAATTTGATATACATCACGAGCGATAAGAGATAGAACGCGGTTGCCAGTGATGCGAATCTTTGGACTATATATGTAACAGCCTGTATCTGGATCGGATGGGAGACAAAAATTAAAGCAATAAATAAAGGTAAATAGGTGAATGGGTGAATAGGCGAGAAGAAATGCGGAATGCCAAATGCGGAATGCGGAATATTATTTTCTGAATTCCGAAATCCGCATTCCGAAATCCGCATTATGAAGTATGGTGTTTTAAATGTTAAAACCATGAGAAAGTAAACAAGGATTGCATTGAGGATATGTATTGTAAGGTTCATAATGTGATAACCTGTAACATCCAGTCCTCCAAGGTGATAGTTTAGAGTAAATGTCAAAAAGCCAACCCACCTTGCCCCTGATGGCGGCCAGGGATTACTTAACGTTTTCCAATTATATTCCTCAGCAATAATTGCATCATCAAACTGGAATTTTTGAATAAATAAATTTTCAATAAATCTCCCCTAACCCCTCTTTGCCAAAGAGGGGGTCAGAAGGATTCCCGACAAGCGAGAATGACAAAGTACGATTTATTTTTTTGATACCCCGCCGTCTCTGCGGCGGGGAGGTTCATTCTGAGAGAGATAGGTTAGCGCAAGAAATTTCCGAACTTCATGAAACCGAGGATTTATCCGAAGTACGATCTCAAATTCTTTACGTGCCTCCTCCATGTCCCCCCTTCTAAAATAGATGCGGCCGAGATTAAAATGCGGCACGTCCAAATCCGATTTTAACCGTAAGGCAATCCGGTACTGTTCTATTGCACTGTCCATAGATCCTTTAGACTCATAGGCGGATCCGAGATTATTATACGGACCCGGATCATACGGTTCGAGTCTTATTGCAATCAGGTATTGTTCTATTGCCTTGTCAATAAGTCCCTGAGATTGGTAAATGGTTCCAAGATTATAATATGGCTTTGGATCATCCGGCCTTAGCTTTATTGCCATCCGGAACTGTTCTATTGCTTTATCTATGAATCCCATAGAAGAATAGGCATTGCCCAGATTATTATGTGTCTTAGGATCATCCGGTTTTAACTTTATTGCTATCCGGTACTGCCCTATTGCCTTGTCTATAAGTCCCTGAGATTGGTAAATGGTTCCAAGATTATAATATGGCTTTGGGTCATCCGGACTTAGTTTTATTGCTACCCGGTACCACTCTATTGCCCGGTCAATAAAACCACAGTCCTGATAAATAACTCCAAGATTATAGTATGGTTCCGAATCGTTCGGTCTAAGTCTTATTGCAATTTGATACTGTTCTATTGCTTTATCTGAAAGGCCCTGCTTCATATAAACATTACCAAGGTTATTATGAGCAAAGGCAGCAGCAGGAAACTCTTTTGTAATTTTCCCGAAAAGGGTAAGGTCATTCCTCCATACCATATTCGAAGAAATCGTAATTACCATAAATACTGCGATAAGCAGTCCTGCTCCGGTCAGCAGATATTTCTTTCCCCCATCACCAACAAGTCTAAAAGCATAAGCCGATACAAAAAGCGAAAACGGCATTAACGACACATATAAAAACCGTTCTGCTATATAAACATGTTCATACCCTATCGGAAAGGTATTAACTTTAAATATGACAGGTGCAAGCATAAAAAATATGAACGCGAGAAGAAAAAACATCACCTTATCTTTTCTGATCTTAAAGGCAAAAAATAAAACCAACATTAAAACCACCATTGCAAAAACTACCTTTGGGTCAAATATGGACGTGTACCATCTCTCGGGATAATATGGGCTTAAGGGGTAAGGGATTATAAGAAGCCTTATATAATCCAGAGTTGCAGCAGCCATTGTAAATATTTGTACGAATATTGGCTGACCTGCTTTGATTCCTAAAAAAGTATCCACTAATATTGCCCTTATAACAAGAAATATACCGACCAGCACTATATAGGGCATTATTGAAATTATACCCTTCTTAAGTCCTTTCTTGTGGACTGCGAGAATTACCAGTGCAAAAGGAAACATCACTGCCAACTCTTTCGAAAGCAGTGCAAGAAAAAACGTAATCCATGAAAGGTACTGCTTCTCTCTTAGAAAATAGTAAAAGGACAGGATTAAGAAAAAGCCGACCATAAGTTCTCCCGCAGCCCTTCCCACAAGTTCGTTATGGGTAGGATGTACCGCAAATATAGAGGCTCCTATAAGAGAGAGCAGCTTTTCATTATCCAAAAGAAGTAAGCCGACCTTGTACAAAACTATTGTTATAATGGTGTGGAATATGATATTCGTAAGGTGAAACCCCGCAGGGCTCGGCCCCCATATCTTATAGTTCAATACATAAAAAAAGGATACCATCGGTCTATAGTAATCTTGTATAGCATTTGTTTTTTCAGCAAACTTCCACAACGGCATTGTAAATATAGATGGAATTTCTCTAAAAGGAAGGTTGATCCTTTGATTATTTATAATAAGGAAAAAATCATCCCATACGAATGAGTTTTGAAGTGAATTTGCAAATGCAATTATGATAAGCAATATAAGAATAATATAGGGTCTCATTTTACCGCCCCTCTCCTGAAAAGTCATATTCACTTTATCTGTTTTTGAAGGGTTTCTGCCATACGAAAATGCTCCTCGGATTTATGAATCAATCCTTTTCTGAGATAGGCAATACCCAGATTTTTGTGTACAACAGGATTATCGGGTTTCA
>JACQXD010000190.1 GCA_016208875.1 Nitrospirota bacterium | reverse complement strand
GAAACATCTTGCCGAGAGCTTTGATATACACGGCGGAGGTGCCGATCTGATATTCCCGCATCATGAGAATGAGATAGCACAGTCCGAGGCGTATTCGGGAAAGCCTTTTGTGAAATACTGGATACATAACGGTTTTATCACGATAGATAAGGAAAAGATGTCCAAGTCCCTCGGAAATTTTTTCACGATCAAGGAGATACTCGATAAATACGATCCCGAGGTTGTGAGGTTCTTCCTGCTCTCGACGCACTACAGGAGTCCGATAGAATTCTCAGACGAACAACTGAAAGAGGCAGAGGTTTCGATAGACAGGTATTATACAACCCTTGAAAGGATGACGGACTTTCTATCTAAGAGCGAGGATAAGGAAAAATCCTCAGGGATGGAAAAGGCCGTTGAAAATCTCACTGCTTCATTCAAGGATAAGTTTCAATCTGCGATGGACGATGACTTCAACACGGCCCTTTCCCTCGGGCATATCTTTGAACTTATAAGAGAGTTGAACAGATACCTCGACGGCAAGCCCTCAGGCCAAAAGGCGTCGGAACTTGTATCGAAGACAAAAGTGCTTTTATTAGAGGCAGGGAGGGTGCTAAATATATTCGGAAGAACACCCGATGAATGGAATAGGGCATTGATGAGGACAAAGAAGATACCATTAACGGAAGACGATATTCTGGATAAGATAAGGCAGAGAGAAGAGGCAAGGCAAAAAAAGGACTGGGCAGCGGCGGATGCGACAAGGAAAGAACTCGATGAGAAGGGGGTAATGCTTGAAGATAGGAAAGACGGTACAGTGTGGAAGATCAAGGCAGGATAAAAAAGATTGCAATAACAATGGGGGATCCGGGGGGGATCGGCCCTGAGATAATTATCAAGGCACTTTATTGTGCCGGGATAAGGGATTACTGTACTCCGTTTGTCATAGGCGACGGGGTTATTATGGAAGAAATCGCAGGCCTGCTTAAATTGCCTCTGAAACTTCGGACGATAAATTCACCGGAAGATACTATTTCAGAAATGGGGACGATCGAGTTTATAGATATGGGATTTCTTAAAGGATTTGAGAAAGGAAAAGCGACTGCCGGAAATGGAACGGCCAGTGCGGGTTATATAAAGAAGGCTGTCGGATATGCCCTCGATAAAAAGGTTGACGCTATCGTCACTGCTCCAATATCAAAGGAGGCATTAAATCTGGCAGGTGTGAAGTGGCATGGACATACGGAGATGCTCGCAGAACTGACGGGCACAAAGGATTATGCAATGATGCTTGTCGGAGGTCCATTAAGGGTTATACTTGTTACGATACATACATCACTCAGAAGTGTGCCTGATATGATTACAGAGGAGAATATGTTAAAGACAATCCGCTTTGCAAAAAAAGCCTGCGATATGCTCGATATAAAAAATCCGAGGATCGCAGTTGCAGGATTAAATCCTCATGCCGGTGAATCGGGACTATTCGGTGATGAAGAAATAAAAGAGATCATCCCTGCTATCGAGGCTGCGAAAAGAGAGGGGATACCGGTTACGGGACCATACCCGCCCGATATAATCTTTAACAAGGCATACAAAGGTGAATTTGACGTTATAGTCTGTATGTATCACGACCAGGGATTGATCCCCTTGAAGATGATTGCATTTGAAGAAGGAGTAAATGTAACAATCGGATTACCATTTGTCAGGACATCTCCCGATCACGGCACTGCCTATGACATTGCATGGAAAGGGATTGCCAATCCATCGAGTATGCTTGAGGCAATAAAGCTTGCAGCAGGGCTGAGGTTAGGCTGAGGATTTTGAAGCTGATAACGGCAAACCTCTGAACTCAGAGCTTCTTTTTCAGCAGTTCATTTACTATCTGTGGGTTAGCCTTTCCCTTTGTCAGCTTCATCACCTGGCCGACAAAGAAGCCCAAAAGCTTTTCATCCCCCGCCTTAAACCTCTCGACCTCTTTTGGATTCTTTGCAATCACCTCATCAACGGCCTTTTCGATTGTTCCTTCATCGCTTACCTGAACAAGACCTTTTTCTTTAACTATTGCATCTGCATCCTTTCCGGTTTTATACATCTCCTCGAAGACGGTCTTTGCAATCTTTCCGCTGATCGTTCCCTTGTCAATAAGCTTAAGCATTTCGGCAAGCTGCGCAGGCTTTAACAGACATCCCTCCATCGTCTTGTTTTCTTCATTCAGTAATCTCGTAAGCTCACCCATCATCCAATTAGAAACTGTCTTTGGTTGTCCCCCTGACTTAATAGCTTCTTCGAACCATTCGGCAGTCGTTTTTTCAGCAACCAGTAAATCCGCATCATATTCGGGAAGACCGTAATCCGAAACAAATCGTTCTCTCTTTGCATCGGGAAGCTCAGGGAGTGTTGCCCTTATCTCATCAATAAGTTTTTGTTCTACTACCATAGGCACAAGATCCGGCTCAGGGAAATAGCGGTAATCGTGTGCCTCCTCTTTACCCCTCATCGCCTCTGTAACGCCCCTATTCGAATCCCAGAGTCTCGTCTCTTGAATTATTTTTCCACCCTCTTCTACGACCTTGATCTGTCTCTTTATTTCGTACTCCAGTGCCTTTTCGACAAACTTGAATGAATTGATATTTTTAACCTCGGCCCTTATACCGTACTCTTTCTGTCCTACCGGTCTTATCGAGACATTCGCATCGCATCTCAGAGAACCCTGCTCCATATTCCCATCGCACACACCCAGATAGCGGAGCATCGTCCTCAATTTCTTCATATATTCCGCTGCCTCTCTTGGGCTTCTTATATCAGGCTCCGAGACAATCTCCATCAAGGGAACACCCGCACGATTCAGATCAACAAAGCTATAATTTCCGTCACCCTCATGTATATTCTTCCCTGCATCTTCTTCCATATGGATTCTCGTTATTCCAACCTTTCTGATTTCTCCATCAACAACAATCTCGATGCATCCATGCTCGCAGATGGGAAGCTCATACTGGCTTATCTGGTATCCTTTAGGAAGGTCGGGATAAAAATAGTTCTTCCTCGCAAACCTGCTGTGCGAAGATATTTTGCAACCTGTTGCAAGCCCTGTTCTTATCGCAAACTCAAGGGCTTTTCTGTTTAAGACGGGGAGAACACCCGGCATGCCGATACATACAGGGCATGTCTGCGTATTCGGCTCGGAACCGAATTTTGTGGAACATCCGCAGAATATCTTCGTATCCGTCAGCATCTGCGCATGAACCTCAATACCTATAACAGCTTCGTATTTCATATCCCCGGTCTCCTTTTATGCCACTCCGTTGACTGCTCATATGCATATGAGACTTTGAGTATCGTTTCCTCATCAAAATGTTTCCCTATTAATTGCAATCCTATGGGAAGGTTGTTCGATGTAAACCCGCACGGTATCGAGATTCCCGGAACGCCAGCGAGGTTTACCGATATAGTGAATATATCAGAGAGATACATCTGCAACGGATCTTCCGTTTTTTCTCCGATTTTAAATGCGGCAGTAGGAGATGTAGGAGTTACAATAACATCAACAGTCTTAAATGCCTCATCAAAATCCCTCTTAATTAATGTTCTCACCTGTTGTGCCTTCTTATAATATGCATCGTAGTACCCGGATGAAAGCGTAAATGTACCGAGCATTATCCTTCTTTTTACCTCGACACCGAAACCCTGCGCCCTTGTATTCATATACATATCCATGAGGTCTTTACCTTCTGCCCTGAAACCGTATTTTACACCGTCGTATCTCGCAAGATTAGACGATGCCTCCGAGGTTGCAAGCACGTAGTACGTTGCTACGGCATATTCGGTATGTGGAAGTGATATCTCAACAGGTACTGCACCGAGCGATTCTAATTTCTTTATCGCATCCTTGACGGATAGTTCAACCTCTTTGTCCATCCCCTCTATGAAATACTCTTTTGGTATACCGATTTTTATCCCCTTGATCTCGTGCCCTAAAACCTTTGTAAAATCCGGTACAGGCAGAGGCGCAGAAGTGGAATCCAGCGGGTCATTACCCGAGATTACGTTCATCAGGATCGCGGAGTCTTTGACATTCTTTGTAATCGTTCCAATTTGGTCGAGGGATGATGCGAATGCAACAAGTCCGTATCTTGAAACCCTTCCGTATGTAGGTTTAAGTCCGACGACACCGCATAACGAAGCGGGCTGTCTTATCGAACCGCCTGTATCCGAACCGAGTGCTGCAATGCACTCACCTGCTGCAACCGCAGCAGCAGAACCGCCGCTTGAACCTCCGGGTATCCTCTCCAAATCCCATGGGTTCTTCGTGGTAAAGAATCCGGAATTCTCTGTTGACGAACCCATTGCAAATTCATCGAGATTGGTCTTACCGAGAAGGATATATCCCTTATCGCCGAGCCGGGATGTTACGGTACTTTCATATGGGGGAATAAAATTAGCGAGTATCTTTGAGGAACACGTTGTGAGTATCCCCTTTGTGCACATGTTGTCTTTGATCGCCATAGGAATGCCTGACAATGGAAAAGACTTGCCGGTATCTATTATCCTTTGTGAGACCTCAGCCATCTGATACGCCTTCTCTTTTGTCAGCGTGACAAATGCCTTTACCTTATCCTCGATATCATCAATCCTCTTGTATATGGAATCGAGGAGATCGCTTGCCTTTAACTCTTTTCTATCGAGCAGTTCCCTTGCCTCTGAAATATTGAGCTTATAGAGTTCCACATTTTACCTCTTAGATCGTTATTTTGCCCTATCAGTTTAGCATACGGAACCAAGAGACATCCAGAATATTGAAATTAAAAACTTTAAAATTTTTTCTTTTTTTCATGTCGAAATATACGGATGGATGAAGATATGTATGAACCACTGTATATAGAAGTTGGTGGTGGATTGTGTTAATATGTGGCATGCCATGAAGATTTTTTTTACTAATCGGAGGTAGAATGGATATTAAGCTTACGGATCTCTCAAGCTGCGCGGGCTGAGCTGCAAAATTCAGTCCTTCGGACCTGTCCCACGTGCTGGTGCAGCTGCCTAAGATAACAGACCCCGATGTACTGATCGGACATGCCAATGCCGATGATGCAGGGGTATATCGTATATCAAAAGATATGGCAGTGGTTCTAACCGCTGATTTCTTCACGCCCATTGTTGACGATCCTTACTGGTTCGGTGCGATCGCAGCAGCCAATGCGCTCTCTGACGTATATGCTATGGGTGGGAAACCGGTTACGGCGTTGAATATTGCCATGTTCCCCGACAAGACGGAATTTTTTCCCTTTCTCGAGAAGATCATACAGGGCGGTGTTGACAAGATGACCGAGGCCGGGGTTTCCATTATAGGAGGCCATACACTCAGAGATAAAGAGCCGAAATTCGGGTATAGCGTTATGGGTTTTGTACATCCTGATAAGATACTCGATAACGCAAAGGCAAAGGCCGGAGACGCCATGATACTCACAAAAAAAATTGGTACGGGAATTATTGCAACAGGCATTAAGGCCGGAAAGTGCAGCGATGCAGTCATTAATGAGGTTACAGCGGCGATGGCAGCATTAAATAAAAGGGCCGGCGAGATCATGCTCGATGTTGGCGTAAGCACCGCTACCGATATCAGCGGCTTTGGCCTTATCGGACACCTTCATGAGGTACTTCGCGCAAGTAAATGTCAGGCAAGGCTCCATTCGAGCCGTGTCCCGTTTTTTGAAGATGCCATACGCCTAACCGATATGGGTATAATACCGGGCGGTACGAGAGACAACCAAAAAAGTTTTGAGCAGAATGTAACATGGGATAAGGAAGTCTCCGAGGTCGAACGTATCCTGATGAACGACGCCCAGACGTCGGGAGGGCTTCTGATCTTCGCTCCGCAAGAGAAGAAGGATTGTCTGGTTGATGCCCTGCAAAAAGAGGGGATATTAGCAGCTTATATCGGTGATGTTGTGGGTGAAGCCGAGGAAGATAAAAAAAGGATTATTGTTAATAAATAGAGGGGAGTTTTTACAAAAACATGGCTTAAGATGAAGACAGGTTTATTATGCTGGGCTTAAGTTTTAAATCGCGGGTTTTGGTAGTTTGTCACTGTATCAGAGCATCCGGGTCTGTTATTAGAATTATTTCAGCAAGAAGGGCGACAAAGCATGAAGCCGAAAGATATTGGGAGGTGAAACCATGAGAGCAGAATACGATTTTTCTAAAATGAAGGCACGGCGTAATCCGTACGCCTCACGTCTAAAGAAAACGATAACGATTCGCCTGGGAGCGGATGTTGTTGATTATTTTAAGTCCATGGCGAATCAGATGGGGGTTCCTTATCAAAATCTAATTAATCTTTATTTGCGTGACTGTGTGCTGGCTCACCGCAAAATAGAGTGAGTATCCCGTTAAAGGGGCATATCCTGGCCTGTGAATCCGCCTATAAAAGCGCTACAAAATCAATGAAATGGTATTAGGGGATATAAAATTTAGGACAGAGTAAATATGTTTTCGCCCTTGACTTAATCCATTAATACGTATATCATACGTATGATAAGGAGGATTGATATGCCCAAGGTTGCGTTAAAAAAAGAAAAATGGACGTTATCATTTGACCCCAGGTTAAAGGCTGCCGTTATACGCGAGTCAAAAGTTAGAGGAGTGTACCCCGTCAATTTTTTAGAGGAGCTTGTGAAAGAAAAATTTAATCCTTACGGCCATACCGATGTAAAAGACAGCGTCAAATATGTCAGGGAATTACGTAAAAAATCAAAGGATAAAAGCGATGAGAAATTCCTTGAGGAAATCCTCAAGTGGAAAAAATAAATCTTCTTGTAGATACGGATATCTTTATTGATTATTTTAATACCGGAAGATTTTCCAATATTTTAGAGAACGCATCATTTAGAATTTATTATTCCGTTGTCACAGAAAAAGAATTGCTTTCCAAGAAAGGGCTCAAGGCAATCGAAAAAGAGGCAATTCTTCTGACCCTTAAAAACTGCAGGCGAGTCAGGATAGATAATGAAATTGCATTAAGATATTCCGAACTGAGACGATCATACCCTTTAATAGATAAGGAAGATATGCTCATCGCTGCAACAGCTATTACAAAGAAATTGCCTTTGGTAACAAGAAACAATAAGCATTATAAGGGAATCAGAGAATTGGTGCTTTTTGCATGGCATGGATAACTCCATCGAAGATAAGGTTGAATATGCATTATATTTTTTTCTTGACAATATATGCAAATATCATTATATTTGAATATATGGACATTGGAAACAGAAAAGAGATATTAAGATTTCACGCAGAATTTTGTAAGACCTTCTCTAATCCCATAAGGCTGGAGATACTTGACATCCTTAAAAATGAGGAGGAAACTGTAACCGAGATTGCAAAAAAGCTCGGTATCCCTAAGACAAATGCATCTCAGCATTTGTCGGTAATGCGTACGATGTGGATACTTAAGACGAGAAAGGACGGGGCGAAGATTTATTACAGCATCGCAGATAAAAAGCTTATTCAGGCATGCGACCTTATGAGAGGTGCCCTTGCACAACTTATGAGAAGCATTGCCGCTGCTCAAAATAAAAAGCTATCGTTATTGATAGAAAAGGGAGGTAAATATAATGTCAAAGATCACTAAGAACGTCTCGGTAATGTGTTTTCACGATGAACTCTGTCAGGTATACAACGCCCTAATGACGGCATTGAGCCTTTTACGAGAAGGTTCAAAGGTCACGATATTTTTTGGTTCTCGGGGTGTTAATGCAATCCACAAAGACAAAATGAATGACCTTAAGTGTCTGCCTGATCAACCGAAAGAGGTTGGCGATGCAGTGATGAAGAGGATGGAGGAGATGGAACTGCCCACTGTCGAGGAACTGCTGTTTATGGCGTATAAAGAGGGTGCGCAGATGTTGGCTTGGCCTCTTAATGTCCCACTGTTTGGCATGGCAAAGGCTGACTTTATTGAAGGCGTGGAACTTGCAAACCCTGCTACATACTATAAAGAGGTAGTTATTGTAGCAGATATGAACCTGACGTTTTAAGTGGGGTAAGGTTAAGGCAGCACTTGATAAAAGAAT
>JACQXD010000185.1:4585-25786 GCA_016208875.1 Nitrospirota bacterium | reverse complement strand
CATTATTCAGAAAATCTCCCCTCGCCCCTCTTTGCCAAAGAGGGGTATTATTCCTCCCTTTGGCAAAGGGAGGTTAGGAGGGATTTTATAAATATTCAATGTCCACATTATTATGCACATTTTAATAAGGAGAATTTGATAGCAAATGCGAAAGGTTTTTAAGAGATGTTTTGGCATTGTATAATTATAATTGCGTCTTGAGTTTACAAAAATTATTAATAATTGCAATAATAAGGTCATAGTTTATTGAGGAGGTTGCAAATGGCTACAGACACTCAACAAATATTAAAAGAGGCATTGGAACTGCCTGCCATGGAAAGGGCAAGTCTTGCAGATCATCTTCTGTCCAGTCTGGATCAGCCTGATGAACACATAGACACTCTCTGGCGCAAAGAAGTTGAAGATAGAGTCAATGCCTACCAGTCAGGTAAAATGAGAGTCGTCTCGCTTGAAGAAGTCCTGTCGAAATACAGGAAATAATGGTAATACGGTTTCTTGAGATCGCTCAAATCGAATTTGACGAAACTATCGAATATTACAATTCCGAATCTCCCGGCCTGGGAGATTCTTTTCTATTGGACACGCTGAATACAATTGAACGAATCAGGCTTTTCCCAAATGCATGGCATCCATTCAGTAACATTACTCGCAGATGTCAATTGCGGCATTTCCCTTACGGAATTATCTATCAGATAGTGGATACTGACGTTCTTGTTGTTGCAGTTGCTAATTTGCATAGAACCCCTGACACGGCACTTCGTCTGGAGAAACTATTTGGCATGGAAGCTCAGTTTTGGCTTAATTTGCAACTGGCGTGGGATTTATATCATGTAACCCACTCATCAACTGCGAAGGGGATAAAGAAGATAAAAAGATTACCTGCCTTAGCTCACGTCTAAACGTCTCTATTTATGTAGATGTCCTGTCCAGACGGCGCGACACTGAATTTAAAACAGGCCGAAAAGGAAAAATTCTGGAGACGACATACGAGAAGGCGAAAGAAGAAACATTAAAAAGTGGCATAATAAGGTTTTCATAATTGAATAGACATTATTCAGAAAATCTCCCCTCGCCCCTCTTTGCCAAAGAGGGGTATTATTCCTCCCTTTGGCAAAGGGAGGTTAGGAGGGATTTTATAAATATTCAATGTCCACATTATTATGCACAGTTTAATAAGGAGAATTTGATGGCAAATGCGAAAGGTTTTTAAGAGATGTTTTGGCATTGTATAATTATAATTGCGTCTTGAGTTTACAAAAATTATTAATAATTGCAATAATAAGGTCATAGATTGTATCAAAGCAAAATGGAGGTAAATATGCATAAACAAAGAGAGCAGATTCTATCTGAAGCCCTGGAATTACCACCCATGGAACGCGCAGAGCTTGTTGAAAATCTTCTGTCCAGCTTTGAGTTCCCTTCCCGGAAAAAAATTGATGACTTATGGGCTCAAGAAGCAGAAAGCCGCATTGATGCGTTTGATCGTGGAGAAATATCGGCAATCCCGGCAAAAGAGGTATTTGAAAAGATCGAGAAACAAAAAACGTAATGGAAATAAAATTTCTTGCTCTAGCTGAAAATGAATTTACAGATGCCGTTTCTTATTACAACATGCAGAGCGAGGGGCTTGGCTATGAATTTGCATCGGAAGTAAAAAGGACCATTGAACGAATTATTCGGTATCCTGAAGCATGGACTAAGCTTTCAAAACGCACCCGTCGTTGCAGAACCAACAGATTTCCCTATGGAGTTATTTATCAGGAAAGAAAAGAAACGCTACTTATCATAGCGGTAATGCACCTGAGTCGTGAGCCTCAGATCTGGAAATCCCGACTTGGAAAAAAGGAATTATAGAATTCGGCTAACACTATCACTGAGTCATTCAAACGGATTTAGAACCTTAAGCCCCTCGACCGCTCACCCGTCAAGCTTCCGCTCACACTCTTGCCTTAACTTTTTAGATTCCGAGTCCGCATCAAATTCAGTTTTGGGTTATGATATACTTTATGCAGGAGGAATGGCTTGCTTAAACTTCGAGATGGAATAGTAGAACTCTACAGAAAGGTTGCAACGTCTCTGCCTCCTGATGTTGAGGAAGCGATCAAGGCAGCGCATGCGGTTGAGAAAAAAGGCTCGAATGCAAAACGCGCATTACAGATAATACTGGAGAATATCCGGCTGGCAAGAGAGACGGTGAGACCTCTATGCCAGGATACGGGTGTTCCTGTTTTTTATGTAAAAAATCCCATAGGAATAAGTCAGATGGAACTCGAAAAGACCATAATAGAGGCAACACGCATTGCAACTGAAAGGATTCCGCTAAGGCCGAATGCAGTAGATATAATAACGGAAAAGAACTCAGGCGATAATACGGGAATCGGATTCCCTGTTTTATATTTTAAAGAGACGCAGGGCAGTACCCTCACGATAGACCTCATGATGAAAGGTGCAGGTTGTGAAAATATCGGACAGACTTATAAACTCCCTTACGAAGAACTTAAGGCAAACAGGGACCTCGAAGGTGTAAGGAGATGCGTACTCGATGCAGTTTGTAAGGTGCAGGGAAAGGGATGCCCCCCTTATATCCTCGGTATCGGTATAGGAGCAACAAAAGACCAGGTCACAAGGCTTTCAAAAGAGCAGCTTATGAGAAAGATACAGGATGTAAATGAAATATCGTCCATTTCCGACATTGAGAAAAGACTTTTGAAGGAAATAAATTCATTGGGTATAGGCCCCCTCGGATTTGGAGGAAAGACCACTGCCCTCGGTGTAAAAATAGGTGTTAATCATCGCCATCCCGCATCATACTTTGTGGATATATCCGTATCATGCTGGGCTAACAGAAGGGGAAGGCTGATATGGTAACAAAACAGCTATCAGCTATAAGCTATAAGCTATCAGGTAAAAAAGCTACGATAATAAAAAAGCAGCGGTCAGCTATCAGTAGTCAGCCATCAGGCAAAAAAACGAAGATAATAAATCTTCCTTTGACGAAGAAAGATGTCCTTGGTCTTAAAGTCGGTGATGTTGTTCTTATAAACGGATTGATTGTAACAGGGCGAGATAAGATACATCAGTTTCTCTTTTATGAAAAGCCGTCAAAGAAAGATATCCCTTTCGATCTTTCAGGTACAATCCTATTCCATTGCGGCCCCATAATAAAGAAGACGGATGATGGTTATACTATGATCTCAGCAGGTCCGACGACGAGTATCCGGGTTGATATGTACGAAAGTAAGATAATCTCAGATTATGGTATCAGGGGTATTATAGGCAAGGGAGGGATGGGAGAAAATACCCTGAAGGCAATGAAAAAAAACGGCTGTGTCTATCTTCACACTATAGGCGGTGCTGCTGCATATCTTGCCGATAAGATCAAGAGGGTTATTGATGTATGGAAGCTTGAAGAATTCGGTATGCCGGAGGCTATGTGGTTATTAGAGGTAGAGGGATTTCCGGCGATAGTCACAATGGATGCGCATGGTAAGAGTTTGCATAAGGAGATAGAGAAAGAATCGCACAAAATTCTTCAAAGGCTTTTAAAAATGTGATGCAATACATAATTTCATAACGCATTCAGGAATCCGGAACAATATCCATCATTCACAACGGCTTTGCGGCGTTTATCTTGCAATATTCTTCAGTGTAGTACTTCTTATGAAAATATCTGGACACGCTGACGAGTCCAATGAGTACGGGAACTTCTACTATTCCGGATAATTATTAAGGAAAATTATTGCAAGGACAAACATCAGCGATGGGCCGATAATCCAGTTTTGGATCAGCGAGAGTCCAAGCACCTTCCTGTTCCCGAAGACCTCTCCCAGTTCCTCATACTTAACCTTGGCAAGGGGTGGATACATCATAAGGATAAGGCCGATTGCTATGGGGATATTTGTAGTGCCCACTTGAAAGCGGTTTATAAATCCCTCCGTGCCGGGGATGAAATACCCGGCACAAACACCGAGGCCCATTGCAGAGAAAATCCATATTGTGAGATACCTGTCTATGAATGATAGTCTTTTAGTCGCGGCCTGAGACATTCTCGGTCATCCCCTTTTTTCGGTATTAAGTTTTTACTTATCAAATCTATATGACGGGGGAGAAATGGTTCTATTTGACGATCGCGATGATCTATTTCCCATCAAGCAGCAATCCGGTAATAATCCCTTTGCCATCTTTTTTCAGGGAAACTTCAACCTTCAAATTCCTCGCATTTCTCGCAGACTCTATAGTTCTTCCTTTTCCTTCCTCAACAAAGTAGCTCTCGATACCATACTCTACGGTAAGCTGTCTGATTTTCTTGTTCCTCATCTCCTCTATCATACCGATAACAGACTTTGCAGAGTTACAAGAAGGCTTCGGTGTTGTATCCTCTTTGAAGTAATTGATCACGTTATCATTACGATCAAGGCAGAATACAACGCGGTCCCCTTTCTTTATGCCGGGAAACCACGATGCCGAGAGGGTAAGTATCTTTCCTGAGTCGTCTTTAATCACAACCTCCCGCCGCTCTGCTATAGGTGTTCTATGCATTACCCTTCCCCGAATAAATTTTTTATCCGACGGGATTGATTTGCTTGCCGAAGAAGCCCTAAAGGTATTGTCGGTATCTTTTTCGAGGATTACATAAATAGTTTCATTTGGTTTGAAGCTTTCTTTTACAGAGAGGTTGTCCAGATTAAGATTTGTGATCTCATATCTTAGCTGTACATAGTCGCCTCTGAATATATCTCTCGGGTCAACAGGAACAGTTCTCAATAGAATCTTCTCGCCTGTAGCTATCCAGTATTCTTTATATGCAATCATGCCAACGAGAAGAACTATCTGTAGCAATACAAGAAAAACAAATTTTATTCTCATCAGTCATTCTCCATAATGTTAAATGACGATAGAATTTTTCTTCGCTTTTTCTCAAGTATTACTCCACCTAAAAGAAGTATTAGGCCTCCTGCTATAAAGAACATAGATCTGTCTAAGAGTTTCCAGAAGAAGTCGAAATATCTTGCGACTACATCCAGCACAAAGAATAAAAGTCCAAAGTTTATATAGGCAGGATACTGTCTTATGTATCCAAGCACTATGATCCCGATGACTTCACAAGCAAAGATTAAATTCGATGTTAAAATCATAGTATCCCGACCGCCGGTGTCATAGAACATCGAAAGATAAAATAAAAGAGCAATAAGGGTAGATAGAAATGCTGTTTCCGGAATCCAGCCCTTCTCCTTTTCTTTTGAGAAAAGGTAAAGAATAATTGATAACAGGAAAATGACAATTATACCTATATAAAAAATGAATAAATTGTCTGAACCGAGCCGTTCTCTAAATACATTAAATGTCAGGATATATCCGGTGATAAAAGTTACAAATATTCCAATTACAATATAAGGACCTGAAATTATTCTGAGAGATTTATATCCCCTGTGCATAAGCCCTATCCCCCAAAGAGCAATGCCTGCCATAAAGTATAGGGTGATAAGCGGGATAACTGTGTTAGAGATACTATAATGGGATAGCCAAAATCTCGATTCCATTCCGAGCCAGATTAATAGGTCAATTATTGTGAGTGTCAGGATAGTCTTGAACCGCAATAGATATGCGAGAGGAAGCACTCCTAATCCCCACATTAGAGGGCCGTTGGGATAGTGAACGGTTATATGGTAAATCTGGGCAATGAGAAAGATCCCTGCACCGAATATCAATGAGCCGAGAAAAATCAGAGAAGCCCCAACTTTTGGATAGGTTTCTCTCTCATATCTTAGGTAAAAACCGAGTCCATAAAATGTAATCATTGAGGTAAATATTATAAAGAGCTTTCCCCACCTTGGGATTTCAGACCAGTTTGATGCAATAAAAAGGATAATTCCAACACCGACAAGGATTGAACCGAGTATGGATATAATCGTGACAAGTTTTCCCGGCCCGGCCTTTTCTTCAACCTCTTCAAGAAGTTTATATCTGGCTAATATCCTTTCTTTCTGATCAAGTGTGATTAGACCTTCTTTTAGCCAAAGCTCTATTTCCTGAATGAGTCTTTTATGAAATATAAAGTGCTGTTCAACAGTCATAACGGTTTTTTTATAACAAAAAAAATATTCTTTAGCAAGTAATTTCTTAATATCCCGTATAATATGAGAAAAGGATTTAGGCTATCGTTTCGATAAATTCTCTTTTTAGTACAGACTTGGCCGTATCAACCGAGTGGAGACTATCTATGCATCAAAAGAGGCAGTAGAATTTCGCGCCAGTCTTCTATTGAACCGTTCACACCATTTATTTCAAGTCCATCATCGTCATAATATATTTCCAACTTTCCGTCACAGCAACCACATTTCAAGAGGTATCGAGGCATTTTTTTGCCAGAGCCCTTCTTATGATATATTCTTATTTGAGGTTGGCCAAAGCGTTTGGTATCGTAAAATTTATTTTTCCTCTTTAGAATTTTCATTTTTTGGTTAACCCATCAGTTTATTATAGTCTTCATGGCTTCCGATCTAAAACCAAGTAAATAAAGCGGCCAGTTGTCCCCTTTATTGCTTTCCGCGTCGCATGGAGCAAAGTGTTCGGTATTATTTTATTTTAAGCCATTTTGTAATTAGCCCTATAATTACAGATTTTGCAATAGGTGCAATATATGTATCATTAAGCTTCGATAACGTAGATTTGACTTTGTTCCCTTCTGGCTTTTTCACTGAGACAATCTGTTTTAATTCTTCGAGAATTTTGATGGCTTTTTGGCTCTGTTGAATTAAGGCATCGTTGGCCGTTTGCTTTGCTATGCTGATCTCATTTCCATTCATTGAGACATTCAAACCGGTTACATTTGACCCGGCACCACCACCGGTCACATTCACGACCATGTCTGTCCCTCCTGAACCAGACTGATTTACACTAAGCCCTGTTACGGAAACCGTTAAGTTAAACTGGTTTGGTTCATCCTCTAAGGATTTAATAGCGTTGTCAATAGCCCCGATAATATTCTCTTGAGAAGAAGCAACTTGCTTTCCCATTGCGGACAACGGCAATGTCAGGATAAAAATAAGCGTCAAGAATATTGTCTTCATTTCATCTCCTTTTCATATCTCATACCGAACATATATCATACGAACTTCCTGCTTCCCCTAATTCTCGGTCAAATATAACACACCATAAAAAAATTTTAAACAGAAAAAAACATAGAAAATCTTCGCGGAATTTCGTATTTCGTGGTAATATGGACTAAACCGAAAGGGGATGTAGGAGTGTTTAGGAACTACTGCTTGGAATGAACAGATGTTCGCCTCTTAGATGGAATAATAGCAATCAATGAACGTAGGGCGTTGTTGACCGATGCCGAGCTTGAAAAATACTTTCTGACGTCAGGCTCCAGCATAACTGTCCCATCTTCAAGCTTAAAATATTGGATTGAAGTAGTACCGTTCGCGAGATGAATCACCACCTTATGGCCGGCACGATACGCCTTGTAGTATTTCCCCCGCACTGCTCCCTTCATTTTGGAAAAATCATATTCCGGTCTCATATCGTCCCTATCTTTAGATACTGCCTTGAGTCTCATTTTCTTGCTGTAGTTTAATAGAGCCAAAAGGTCTTGTAAAGGGTTTTTGTGAGTTGTATTATTACGAATACGGAGAATGGATTTAAAAATAGGAAAAATAAGAATTGTTAAAAAAGCTTATCATTGTTTTAATTTTCCTTTTACCTATCCCCATTCGTGCAGGAGGCGAAGCGGCCGATGTTGTTCTTCTTGCAGTCGGCGATATTATGCTTGACCGGTACATAGGGGAGGCTATGGAATTGAGGGGCCGGCAATATCCTTTTGAGAAGATTGCTCCTGTTCTAAAAACCGGAGATGTTGTTTTCGGTAATCTCGAATCTATGTTAGGGGCAGGAGACAATAGCCCCTTTTTTCAAGATAAACCTTACAATCTCAAAGCTCCTGTTTATGCTGCAAAGTCTCTCAAGGAATCCGGTTTTACTGTTTTAAATCTCGCCAATAATCATGCAATGGACTTTGGTTCATCAGCCATTGCGGAGACCTATCGAGCATTGGAAACGGAAGGGATAAAGGCATTCGGGGCAGGAATGGACTTAGAGAAAGCAAGAAGCCCTGTTATTATTTCTATTAAAGGGTTACGTTTTGCATTCTTAGGTTATACTGCTGCCCATTCCCGTCTTGTGTATGCGGATAAAAACAAGGCAGGTGCAGTTCCGATACGATTGGATTATATCGGAAATGATATAAAATCCGTCCGGAAAAAGGCTGATATAGTTATAGTTTTGCTTCACTGGGGCAGTGAATATCAACATTATCCGACTTCGGAACAGCAGAGGATTGCACATCGTATCATTGATTACGGAGCCGATGTGATTCTCGGACATCATCCCCACGTATTGCAGGGGATGGAGCTATACAAGGGTAGATTGATATGTTATAGTCTCGGTAATTTCCTTTTTGACCAGAAAGGAGACGGGACCGATAGGAGTATTATTTTGTCATGCAGGTTTAGAAATAATGTCTTGCATTCTATGGAGATTATCCCAGTAGATAGATTCCACTCGTACTTTCCAAAGAAGGCCGAAGGCAAAATAAAAAAGGAGATAATGGAAGATTTAAAAAGGTTTTCATTACCGTTAAATACTAATCCGGCTAAATTGAAAGATATTGGATTATAGACAGGAGTCAACTATGTTTAAGCACGGCAGTTTGTTTCTTTTTGTATTCATCTCGGTTTTGCTTTTAGCAGGAACCTTTTCCTATGCAGATAATACATTTGTTGTAATATCGGATGTGGTGTTTGTTCGTGATGATCCTAAAAGGGTGTCGCCGTTCGAAAATATGAGTATACGTGAATTGGATGATTATGGAAGATATGAGGAATTCCCTCGTTATTTCTTTTACGGCGAAAATATAACCGGTGCAGTAGAAAAAGAAAATCCCGATGCTGTGAAGGCAAAGATAACGATATATGAATGGGAAAAAGATAAACGCAAGGAAAGAAAAGTCTCAGCTTATATAGACAGGAAAAAACTATGGCAGGAACCGCCTCTGACAAAGGTCTCAATAAATTCCTATATGACCTTAACTGATACCCGTGTTTATATCATTCCCGATTTAAAATATAGAGAAGTCGTTTCATTATATCAAGGTGAGGTCGTTAAGGTTGTAGGGCAACTGAAATATGGGGGCATCTCATGGATAAAGGCAAAGTTCGGCAGCACCGATTCGGGAGGCCGCGAAAGAGAATCATCCGAACCTTTTCGGTATGGCTATATTAAAGAAAGCGAACTTCAACCCTTAGAGACAGGAAAGGTTGATGAATCAAAATTAACCATCTCTGAAATCCCAAAGACCATGCGTAATTCTAAGTTAACCTTTTCGGACAGGGATAGGGAGCATCTTTCAGCAGTCGGCTTTTATATAGAACCTATTCCTCCTGATGAAAGAATAGGCGTTGACGATATGGTTGACCTGTATCATACTGTAAACTCATCAATCTTTATCACATCGGATCTGTACCTTCACTCCTTTCATCTTATCTTTGATAGGATGCTTCAGGATATAGAGAGGAAAAAGATATTTCCCGAGATCAGGACTTTAACAAAGAAGCTCGTTGAAGAGACTAAAAAAGAGATTAAATCAAACAAGGAAAGTAATGATAAGATCAAGAAGGCACTCCTGCATAACCTCTTTTTCTTTTCTGTCGCTGCCAAACTCTTTGATCCGGGGTTTGTTGTACCGCAGGAAGTCCGCTCCAATGTATCCTCAATCGTCAAAAGGATAGTTAAGGCAGAAGTACCTCTTCCTTCCTTTAAGAATAAGATCGAACTCGGGGAAGAAGATTTTACCCAATATCGTGTACGCGGACACTATCAGAAGAAAAGTTACAAGAAAGAAGTGACCGGGGAAGTGGTAACCGACGATCTGCTCGAACGGTATTTTCGTGGAATGATGTGGTATGGAAGGCATCCATTTCTTTTATCGGATGATACAAAAACCATTTCTGCTATTTTGATAGCCCGGACATTAGAAAACTCAGGCGAGATAAAAAGATGGGAAAAGATCAACTCCGTTTTAACCAGACTTGCAGGTAAAATAGACGATTGGTCCCCTAAAGATTATAATCGTGTGAGCGAGAAGGTATACGGAACTAACATGCCCAAAATTGAAGATGTTGCAAGTGAAGGTAAGATCAGAGATTTTAAAGAGCAGGCTGTAAAAATGCTGCCTGCTCAAAAGATTGTGAGTGTACAAACGGGAACAGGCTTTACCCAGAAGGAACGATTGGAAATGACATCAGGATTTAAGTTTTTAGGACAGAGATTTACTGCCGATGCATATATTTTTAATCAGCTTACCTCTCCGTCTGTCCCACGAGACCTACCTACTTCCTTAGATGTTATGTCAATATTGGGTTCGAAGGCAGCAGAAGAAACAATCGCTAAGGAAATTTCTGCACATGGGTGGGTAGGAGTCTATAAATCTCAGGCGGAAAAACTTAAGATGGAGTTGATCAATGAAATAGAGAAAAAAGAAACGTCCTACAGCAACTGGCTTCATTCACTTACAGCCCTCTATCTTCCCGCAAAGAGCAAGCAGTTCTTCGCAGCAAAAGAGCCGTGGTTGTATAAAAATCTAAATACAGCATTGGGTTCGTGGACCGAACTAAAGCATGATACTATCCTCTATGCGGAACAGAGTTATGCAGAGTCCGGCGAAGGGAGTTCATTCGATATCCCCGTATACGAGCCTCCTTATGTAAAGGGTTATGTGGAGCCTAATCCCGATTTTTTTGATAGACTTCTGGAAATGGTATCAACGATCAGATTAGACCTTCAAAAAAATAAATTTATAATAGGCGAATACAATGATAAGCTGCAGACCTTTGAAATTCTCGTTAAGAGGGCATACGAAATAGCAAAAAAGGAGATAGAGGGAAGTCTTATCGCAAGGGAAGATTATCGCTGGATGCTGAGAATGGCCAGATCATTTGACAGAAAACTTCTCCTGCCGCGAGATACGGACAACATTATCGATTCCGACTATTTGAAGATGGCTCTCATTGCCGACGTGGCTACGGATGCAGTAGCAGGTAGAGTTCTTGAAGTGGCAATAGGTGTTCCACAAAAGATTACTGTAGCAGCGAAAGACCCTTATGGTGGTACTCGGATATGCACCGGTTATGTGTACTCATGGTATGAATTTGCAGATACAAAACGATGGACGGATAAAGAGTGGAAGGAGTTTGTTTATGCAAGCGACCAGACTAAGGTGAAAAAGCTGAGACCATTATGGTATTCAAAATTCTTAAATCAATAGCAGTCATAACCTTTTTATTGTTAGTATTTCCGCAATTGTCTTATGCCCGTTCTTATCTTTTTTCTTCCTACAGCGATGAGCCGGAGAGGTTCTTAGAAGCGATAGAAAATTACCGCAGTTCTCAACCCGGAGGATGTAAAAAAGATGGGATGACAGTCAGGGCAGGAATAATAACACATCACTTTCTTGCGAGCCGGATGATGGTAGATTTTTTCGAATGTCTTTCTTCACAAATTGAGCCGGAACGAATTGTCCTGATAGGACCAGACCATTTTGCCAAGGGGGTTCAACCGATCACGGTTTCCTCGCTTCCATGGGAAACCCCTTTCGGTGAATTAGCTGCAGATGAAAGTGTTGCCAATATGATAAAGGAATCTCTTGACCTCAGTGAAGACAATGAGGCCTTTGGCGGAGAGCACTCTATCGGAATTATTGTGCCGTTTATACGTTATTATTTCCCGAAAAGTAAGATTGTGCCTATTATTGTCCAGAATCAGGTTCCGCGGTATGCTTTGACCGGGCTCAAGCGGATAGTCGGGCAATTACTCGATGATCCAAAAACTATTATCTTATTGAGCATGGATTTCTCTCATGACCAAACGTCTGATGAAGCCGATAGCAGGGACGAAATGTCGAGGGATGTAATACGCAGCCTTGATTATACGCAAATAAGCAGTCTCGATATTGATTGTAAGCCCGGACTTTTTCTTTTAATGTCCGTTCTAAAGGAATCGGGAAATGTGAATATAAACTTCAGACATCATACAAACTCGTCCGTGATTACAGGACTTAAAAAGATTAAAAATGTCACAAGTTACTACACAATATTTTTCTACGAGTAGGCTATCTTTTCGATAAATTTTTTAGCTGGCCATTGCCTGTCCGCCGTAAAAGAAAAACCTATTTGCACCTACTTTAAGTACTGTTATCCTGTCTTTGAAATCAAATCTCCTTCAATGTATCGATGGATTATGCCGGAAATAAGCGTTTGATAAGGCATACCCATTTCCAGTGCCTTCTTCTGAATGCCTCGATAGTCGTGGTCATAAAGACGTATGGTAATTCGCTTGTCTTTTACAATAGTCTTTCTTGCCGTTGCCTTGATCGCTTCAATTTCCTTCTTAGAAGGAGTTGAAATTTTCATTTTTCCCTTCGCGTATGCATCAACAATAGCCTTTTCTTCTTTGTCATATTTCATATGCTAAACCTCCTGTTCATTTCTATATGCCCTGGTTGCTTTTCTGTTTGGAATAATCGTCTTTAGGAAAATATAGTCACTTTCAACAACATGGGGAACAAGATACACATAGTCATCCACAACAACAAAATATATTTTTTGTCCGGGATAGTTATCTTGGTCAGGATAATCTGCAAGCTTCCATACATCACCCCGCGCTAAATGAAAAACTATTTTCTCAAATGAAATATTCCTTTCTTTTTTCAGCCACTCATTTTTTTGTGGATCCCACTCATACTTCATAATTCAATTGTACATCATATGTCTGTACAGTTCAAGTTTGCACCAAGAAAGGGTTACCAAAAAATCTTTGCCGAATTTCGTATCCGGTGGTAATATGTACAAAAAAGGAAGACAGGATATAGGAGAATGATCTTTATTGCAGGTGCATCGGGATTTGTTGGAGGACATCTTATAGATGCCTTGTTAAAAGGTGGCTATAAACTCCGGTGTCTTGCACGTTCTGAAAAGGCAAAACAACTATTCAAGGAAAAGGGCATCGAGATCGTCCATGGAGATATTACAGAGCCGGAGACACTCGAAGGGGCATTGAATGGAATTGGTCTTGTTATACACCTTGTCGGAATAATACAGGAGAAAGGCTCCGCTACATTTCAAAAAGTTCATATCGAAGGCACAAAAAATCTCGTTGAAGAGGCAAGGCGGGTAGGGGTAAAACATTTTTTTTATCAGAGTGCTCTCGGTGCTGATAGAGATTCATGGTCGGGTTATCTAAGGACAAAGGCAGAGGCAGAAAACATTGTTAAGAGATCGGGTATCCCATATACGATTTTCAGACCTTCGCTGATAATCGGACCATGGGACGGATTCACGAAAAAATTAAAGGATATGATAAAGATGTCTCCCATAATCCCGATACCCGGCACCGGCAGATCGAGATTTCAGCCTGTGTATATTCATGACTGGGTTAAATGCATGCTGAAAGTGATCGAATCTCCGGATATCTTCAAAGGCACATTCGATATAGGCGGTCCCCAACATCTTACTTATAATGAAATCGTTACTACACTTTCGGAGGTTATGAAGGCAAAGAAGCCTATAGTCCATATACCGATGGCCGTTATGAAATTCGGGGCAACGATTGCCGAAAAAACTATTCCGTTTTTACCGGTGACCTCCGATCAGCTTAAGCTGCTTGAGACAGATAATATATGCAATGTGGACACAGTTGAGAAGAACTTTGGATTTAAGCCGATGAAATATAAAGATGCCCTAAAAGGATTTATAAAATAGATATTAGCCTGAGGAGAAGGCGATGTGTGTACCTTTTGGATTAACCTTTTAAAAAGAACTGCATCTTAACGTTCCACACCTCGACCACATCACCGTCTTTTAGGTCATGACGGCCTTCTATCTGTTCGCCGTTAATCTTGATCTTTTTACCCTTTTCTGCCATGCTGATCTGGTATCCCTCTTTGGCCCTATTTACTATAGCAGCAACCTTTGGTGCGAAAAGTCCCTTTAATTTTATCTCCGCTGTCTCTGTCTTGCCTATTGTGGTCAACCTTTTTGTAAGCTCATATTCCGGCTTGTCCGTAGAGCCGTCTATTACGGAGAGGCATCCGATCCTTTCGGCAGAGGCCCCGGCGCCCGGCATCTCTTCAAACAGTGCCTTGCGACTTTTTGCATCAATCACAATAGTTTTATCTGCTCCGGTCTTCTTAATCTGCATGGTGCTATCTGCTTCTTCGGTCTGCTCTCCGGTGAAGATCAGCGTATGTTTGCCGATAGTTATCACATCATTATTATTTAAGGGAATCTTCGAGACCCTTTTATCATTTACAAAGGTGCCGTTTGTACTATTGAGGTCTTCGACGAAAAACCGTTCTCCATCCTTAATTATCTTTGCATGAAAGCTTGAAACGGCAAGATTATCAATATGGACATCGTTTTTTTGATCCCTGCCGATCGTGATTATCTCCTTATCGAGATGTTTCTTGTCCTCGAGAATATTATCGAGAAGTATCTCCTTCAGAACCGCTTCCTTAAATTTCAATGTTATCTTTGACATTATTACCTCCTTTGGAAAAACTTTTTTATATTGAATGAAAAATTATCTTTATAAAAATAAACAAGCACCACTGTAATATTATCCCTACCGCCGTTCTTATTTGCAATATCTATAAGCATGCTGCACGCCTTTTCCGGCTCATCAACTTCTTTGACGATAGAAAATATAACATCATCCTTAACCATTGTCGTCAGTCCGTCGGAGCAGAGGAGTATCCTGTCGTTATCCATTATATCTATTTCTTCGAGGTCAACATCCACGGATTTATCCTGACCGAGTGCCCTTGTTATGATATTTGTAATGCTCGATTTCTCTGCCATCTCTTTTGTGATAAGCCCTCTTTTTAACTGCTCGGATACTACGGAATGGTCATCCGTAAGCTGCTGTATAGAATCCGCTCTGACGAGATATACCCTGCTGTCGCCCACGTGGGCTATACTCAACTGACTTCCATCGAGCAGGACAGAGGCTATCGTTGTACACATCCCATCCCAAGAGGCATTGCTTTTTGACGATTCATAGATCACCTGATTTGAAAGCCTTATGCCGGAGGCGAGCCTGTTGGATGCTGCCGAATATCTGTCATCAAATGCCCCTATCAAGGTATCGCTGCCTGCGGATGTTCTTCTGAAGTAGTCTCCAATCACCTCGATTGCCATCTTACTTGCAATCTCTCCGGCAGACTGGCCTCCTATACCGTCGGCAACGACAAACAATCCGAGTTCCTTATCAACAAGGAGATTATCTTCATTGTTTTCCCTCGCCAAACCCTTATCTGTTTTGCCGTCTGCAATTAATCTCAAGTCTTTCCCCCTATATTCTGTTGTATATCATACCATATTCTAAAATGAAAACGCCTTTTTTATACTATTTCAGGCTCGTATTCAGGAAATGGTTTCGGATTTCACATTGTTGGTGGTACGGATTTAAAGATTTCTAACAATGCATCCCTTGGGTTGGGTGTCAAATGGTCACGGGTTGGGGTTGACTTTGAGGGAATGGATGAAACAACAAATATTGGAGGTATTACCGTTAATCTGGATCTGAAATATAGATTTTAAACTTGATATTTTCTGTAGCTTGCTGCATGGAGATTCATTTGGCTTAATCTCTCTATAGAACTTTCTTTTTAAATATCTTTTTTTGACGCCTCGTCTTTTGCTCTGATATAATCCATTTATGAGAAAACTCAAAATCTATCTCGATACCTCTATAATTAACTTTCTCTTTGCAAAAGACGCTCCGGAATATATGGATATCACAAAAAACTTCTTTGATAACTATTTGCATGACTACCATGTGTATATTTCCGAAATTGTCCATGTAGAAATTAAAAGAACAAAAGACAGGGAAAGAAAAAGTCTTTTGGAATTAGCTATACAGGACTATCAAATAGAAGTATATGATACACTAAGTGATGAAATAGAAAGATTGGCCAAAAAATATGTTAAGGAAGGCATAATACCGGATACAAAGTATGACGATGCTATGCATATCGCCTTTGCAACATATTACGAGTTTGATATCTTGCTCTCATGGAATTTCAAGCATCTGGCAAATATCAAAAAGCAAATGGAGATTAACTCCATAAATGAAAGAGAGGGCTATTCAAAAAAACTTTATCTATTAAATCCACTGGAGGTTATTTATGAAAAGTAACTATGAAAAATACATTAAAGAGACATGGGACATAAAAGAAGCAACTTATAAGGATTTCAAAAAAAGCGGAGTAAAGAGCTATGCTGACTTCATAAAAAATGAGTTACGAGGAGTTAAGATAAAATATCGAAAAAAGAGAAAGGTTGCAGCATAAAGAAAGTCGTTAGTGGACACCATTCTCTAACGACTTTCACATCAGCCAATGCCGGAGTCAACAGGTTCTTTAGATATTACTTAATCTTCTTCAAGCAGATATCAATATCCCGAACTACTTCCTTTCCTTGTTGGTATCTCTTCTCTATATTCTTAGCAAGGAGTTTATGCACAATATACGCACAACACTCCGGGATATCGGCAGATAATTTGGTTATGAGCATAGGCGGTTTATTCGCTATGTTATACATAAGCGTTGCAATGCTGTCACCGCCAAAAGGTTTTTCTATAGATAGGAGTTCGTAAAATACAACTCCGAGGGAAAATAGATCCGAACGGCCGTCAACCTTTTTCCCCAATACCTGTTCCGGAGACATATAACTCGGTGTGCCGAGGACTACGCCTGTCTGCGTCTTCGATGTAGCAATAACCCTCGCAATACCGAAATCTGCTATCTTTACCTCTCCATTTTTCAGAAGCATGATATTAGCAGGTTTGATATCCCTGTGTACGATGCCTTTGCTGTGTGCATAGTCCAAACCACCGGCTACCGAACTGATTATCCTGAGGGTCTCCTTGATCGGTAGTTTATTCTCCTTGGTGGCAAAGGCACTCAGATCCTGACCGTCGAGGAGTTCCATTGCAACATATGCCACGTCATGCTCCTCACCTGCATCGTAAATAGTAACGATGTTGGGATGCGACAATGTGCCTGCAGCTTCTGCTTCACGGAAGAATCGCTTCTTCGTCTCATCGAGCTGATCCTGCTCTATCTCGTCGAATCGCATAGTCTTAATAGCAACAAGCCTATTTATCTTTGGGTCTTTGCCGAGAAAGACAGTGCCCATTGCCCCTCGACCAAGCTCTTTCTGTATCTCATACCTGCCGAGAGTGGGTGTTGTTTCTGCGCCTTCCATTAGTATAGTAGCGTCCTTTTTTGCTCCGGTCATTCCAAAGATCATGGTCTCGCCCGCAACCTTAAGCTTCTTTATCCTATCTTTAATGTCCTTGAAATCGCCTACCTTCAGGATATGCTCATAAACCGCAGCCGCCTTGTTGAACATCCTTTTCCTCTCAAAGTCGAGGGCAAGATTATAAAGGAGTTCCTTGACTGCCTCATCCTCCACAGGACATTTTCTGAACTTTTCGAATGCTAAGTCGAGCATCCCCTGCCCCTGAAACGATAACCCGAGCATTTTATTGGTCTCGATGCTGTCGCTTTCCACAAGTTCTTTTCGCTTCTCGGTGATCATATACCGCTTCGACATTATTACCGTATAACCGAGACCGAGAAGGAGAGTAGGAGGGAGCAGCATAAGCCAGTAACCATTTAAGACGAACAGATATATTGCGGCTCCATTCCATATAAGCAGGAGCACTACGGAAATAATCGCACTTATACCGGCCTTGAGCCTCGGGATGAGAAACGAAAGGAAGATGCCGAATAAAATAATGACCCCGATCTCGATATAAAATGCCCAGCCCGGGCGTGAAATAAAATTCTTATTCAATATATTTTCGATCACGTTCGCCTCTATCTCTATAGCAGGGAAGTTATGCTCTGCAGGCGTTACCTCCAATGTTGCGATCCCGGTTGCAGTGTGCCCGATCAGGACGATCTTGTCCTTAAATACATCAGGGGGGACTTTATTGTTTATTACATCGAAGAAAGAATAATAAGGGAAGGTACCGAATTTCCCGTTATAGGTTATGAGCATCCGTTGTTTTTTATCCGAAGGTATATTGACCTTGCCGATCCTTATGCCGTTTGCGATACCTATGTCTGATACGTTGTAATTCAGATACTTCATTACAGTATGCATCGCAAATGAGGGATAGAGCCGGCCTTTGTGTTGTATAAGCAAAGGTTCTCTCCTGATCGTTCCGTCTTCGTCCGCAAGCAGATTTATATGACCCAATGCCAATGACCCGAAGACAAACTCCGGAATAGGGACTAATACTTCTCTGCCCTGGATATACGGATTGGATACCGGTGTGTCGGCGGAATTTTTCTTTAGATAGTCTGGCACGTTAGGATCCGGATTCCCTATCTGCTCGCCTATGTCGAAAGAAAGCGGCAATATGACATTTTTGGCAGAATCTATAGAATCGGACAATATCGCATCATTATCGAGACGCTGCTCTGACTGGGTTATCAAATCATAAATGCCTGCAAGCTGTGAATTACTCCGATAACCGGGTAACCCCTCCACTTTTTCCTTGATAGCCTTTATCTCCATAAGACCGGAGTTCTGGTCCGGTTCCGTATAGAGGATATTTATACCGATGATCTTTGCCCCGTAACCCGAAAGCAGGTCTATCATCTCGGCCATATATGCCCTCGGCCAGGGCCAGCGACCGAGATTTGCAATACTTAAATCGTCAATCGCTACTACAACCACAGGGGTCGAAACCTTTTTCTGTCTCAGCCTTGCCCTAAAGTCATAGGTCTTATACTCAAGTGCCAGCAAGGGATACCAATTGATAAGGAATCCGCCGAGGATAAGAAGCGTAAGAAGGATGCCTATAAGCCAGTCGGCAAATATGATTTTTACTCGTTTCATTACGTCTGAATAATATCAATTTTACTATTTATTTGCAATCCAAAATACGGCAATTTTCAATGGGTACACCTTTTAACCAAAAAATTGTTATACTATAAAAATTAAAAAACAGCCGCATACGCCTGTAGCTCAGTGGATTAGAGCATCGGCCTCCGGAAGCGAAAAGTAGGACTCAGCAAGAGCTTGCAATTCCTCATAAACCAAGTACTATCAAGGGTTTATGAGGAATTTTTGTTTTTATGTGTTTTTGTTAGTATGTTGTTAGTATCGCGTACTTCTATTACGATTTTATGACGTTGGTATGACGCATCAATTAATTGACCTGTTAAGTATATTGGTGTAATATACAACTAATGTTTGACTTTCAGAAGATAGAAGGTTTCCAATGGGACAAAAGTAACATCCAAAAGAATGAGAAACATGGTGTTCATTTTCAGGAGGCGGAGCAGATATTTACAAACGAGCCTCTATTGCTGAGGGCCGATGAAAAGCATAGCCAAAGGGAAATGCGGTGCCATGCTATAGGCAGGACAAACGAGGGACGAATTTTACATGTAAGTTTCACATTGCGAGAGCAGAATACAAGGATTCGTATAATATCTGCCCGCAATGCCGACAGAAAAGAAAGGAGTATTTATGAACAGGAAAAAGCTTAAAACGATACCAAAATTTAAATCCGAAGATGAAGAGCGTGAGTTTTGGGCAACTCACGATACAACTGAATATCTTGATTGGTCAAGGGGGGTAAGAGCAAAATTCCCTAATCTAAAGCTTTCTACAAGGGCAATATCTCTTAGATTGCCGGTGTCGCTGCTTGAAGATATTAAAATCGCAGCCAACAAAAAGGATGTCCCTTACCAGTCTCTCATTAAGGTATGGCTTGCTGAAAAGGTAAGGGAGAAAGCACTATCAAAATAATAGGTATAGCCGATAGGGGAAGGCGTCGCAAAGTTACGAATTGATTATGACCCTGGTTATATTGAGGATGGACATCCGGCAGTAATAGCCGCCGCATTAGGCAATATCTCTCGGGTTAAAGGCATGACAGGTATTGCCCATAAAACCGGGCTTGGACGAGAGAACCTTTATAAGGCACTTTCCCCTGAAGGCAACCCTGAGTTTGCAACGGTATTGAAGGTGCTCAAGGCACTTGGTTTAAAAATTCATGTTGAAGCAGCAGCTTGATAACCTCACCGGTTTTTTTCATATCTTCTATCACTTCAGCAACGACCTTGCGAATGCCTTTTAATGCACCTTCCGGTGTTTTAGCCAACCAGCTTAGGCTTGGAAATTCAGCACAAAGCCCCACATACTCGTTATCCTCTACTGACCATGTTACCCTATAGGTATAGTGGTCACTCATCCTTTACCTCCAAAATCTCAATAGCCAATGTTATAATATACCATATCTGTAACCGATAGACTTGATTTTTCTCCCACGCAAGACTTAAATTATTATGGCCTTAATATTAGAGGGAGCTTAAATATGCTTAAAAAGTTTTTTACCTTTTTGTTTTCGTTATGGTTCTTATTTGTTTCCTCCGGACTATCAATTGCCGGAGATGTCAAAGCTGCTACAACTCCCAGTAAAAGTTTGTCAGATTTGGCGTATTACGTGTGCATGTCAAAAGAAAATGACGAGAAACTATGTAGGACACAGTTAGGGGAAATAATAGATTTTATTGCAGAACAACAGCGTCTACTGGAGGATTTTTACGAGAAAAATAATTGTTCTGACAACCAAAAAAGATTCAAAGAAGGATTGACAAAGGAGTGTTTGAGGCAGTCGCTACAGGAAGTAGAAAGCGAGTTGGGGAAGAAATATAAGGACTATGAGGTAAGGAAGATCAATATTAAATCCGTGAGATGCCTATCCTCTCAGAGATTCTCTCTCGACACGTCTGACGATACTTATATTGAGGAGGCAAACAAATGTAGAAAATATGTCGAAAATAATGGGAAAGAAGAAAGCAAATCATTTTTTGGAAAAGTTATAGGAGCAGTCGGGCTTGTGGCTTTTATAGCTGCTCCGTTTATTCCTATTGCGGCTCTGGGGGGATCAGCAATAAGTTCTGTCGGGTCTGCTGCGACTGCCGGTATTGTAGAAGGTGGTATAGTTCTCGGATCTCAGGTTGTAGGTAGTACACTCGCAGGAGTAGGCAGCTATATGATAATAGATACCGATGATCTTGGATACCAATCCGAGGGTGATAACAAAACTAAGGGGTTTTTC
>JACQXD010000185.1:0-4565 GCA_016208875.1 Nitrospirota bacterium | reverse complement strand
TAATCATTATCCAAATCTCAACGAGGCCGATTACAAGTCATGTGAAGACTATACAAAAAACATCAACTATCTTGTGAATTTCCGTAAAGATCCAAATAAGTATAAGGCCTGCACAGACAGAAATAGGGGGAGGCTCGATGAAGCAAAAGCGAAAGGGAACACCGAGGGGCAATCGCAGATATACAATGCATGCATAGACGAGTCATTGCTTCAAAGTTCCCTTGATCGTCAGACCGTTAAGAAGAACAAGGATTACTTAAAATGCATGGATAAAAGCTTTGAGAAAATAAAGGTATCAAAAGACGATAATGAGGTTTTTCAGATTGTAAATGAGTGTAAAAACCAACCACTTAAAATAGTGAAAAATTTCAAAAGAGAAGCCCAATAATAAAAATGCAGTGATGATAATTGTTTAACTGCACTCGGTTTGCGTTTAGTTAAAAAAAGGCAAAATGATTAAAAGTCCAGAGAGTGTAGAGCAAGGAGATGTGAGGGGAACGTGTTATTTTGATCTGAGGACGGCGAAGCCTGTGGAGATTATTTTTGCATTCCTGTCTAAGAATTTAGAAATCGCATGTAATTTTATAGAGTTCACGAATCTTATATTAGTTATTAAAAAACTTGCAGAAGGGAAAAATGAAATTGTTAGTGTATCTCCATGGGAGCTTATGCGCCGTGTAGAAAAAGAAAAGGAAGGAGTAGAGGTAGTAAGGTGTATGATCACTGTGGATAGGTTGAAATTGGGGATAGATGCGGAGGAATTTAACAATTTCATTTTTGTTGTTAGAAGATTAAGAGGATTGATTACGGGTACCTAAAAAACCAGTTCGGTGTGATTTATTGCGATTTAGTCTTGACTCCTTTAACATCCAAAATATGAATTCGTTTATCAAGCAGTGAATTATACCTTTCTTCCATGTTTCGAATTGCCTCATACGCATCTTCTTCGGATAGTCCCTGGCTATGTAACACTTTAACAGTTACAGTAAATGTCCACTCTTTTTTAGTGTTTTTCTTTTTAAGCTCATAATAGGCATTGCTATATTTTTGAGCATCCAAGTTTAAATTTTTGAAAATTGTTTTTATAGCGTCACGAGATATGTCAATATCGTCAGATATAGCATCAACAAATAGTTTATGAGTAATATTTATTTTTTTTGTTTTTCTCAACTGAGTAGTAACAACCGTATGCTGAACAGGAGAGATAAATTCGTTGTAACTAACAAATAAAAGGAGAATTGCGTCAGAGAGTAGACAAAAAATATAAATGCTCTCTCCTTTATTAGTCTCTACGAGATAATATTTTTTTACCTCATTTTCTTTTAAAAAAGAGATTAATAAGGTTCTTAAGGTGTCACCTATCTCATTAAGTTTTCTTCTCGAAGTCAAAAAATCAAGTTTTGGGGGAACTACTATATACCCTAAAACCTGAAAGGCAGGAATTTTACCCATCATCAACCAGTATGGAGCGCAATGAAAAAGATCATCAAGAATGCCAATTTGTTCAAATCTCGGTCTATATCTATCAGATTCAATCATGGAGAGGTTATGTTGCGATATATTTAAAAGCCTGGAAACTTCAGATTGGGTGAATCCAGATAGCACGCGTAACAACTTAATTCTTTCACCAATAGTCACAGCTAAAATAATATCACAAATATATGAATTATTACAAAGCAAAAAAAACTTGACAAGATATTGTATTCCATGTAATATTACATATATCATGTTTTGTGATATTTTAGGAGGAGGTGAGGAAATGAACAAGTGCCAGGTATGCGGAGGGGAAGTGAAGGACGGCGTCGATACATTCGTTGGGAGGGCGAAGCGGGAAATGGCGGCAGACCGAAAAAAAATGGAGAGGCAAAGAAGATGGAGGCGATAAAATTGGAAAGACTTTTAAAAGTTGAAGAGGTTGCAGGGATGCTCGGGTATTCGCTGCAGGGCGTTTATCATCTCGTTTTTTTGAAAAAATTACCCTGCGTAAAAATTTCTAAGTGGGCACTGCGGTTCCGACGCGAGGATATCGAAGCGTGGGTCCAAAGTAAGAGCCAAGATGTCGAGGACCAGGTGAGGATATCGCCAACGGTTCATCGTAGTCCGGGGAGGCCGAGAAATATCAATAAACAGTATGTTGACGGTATTTTAAACACCGCTAAGAGGGAGGTTCTGAAGTGAAAACAAAAGTGATGAAAATATTAGCCTGGTTCGACCCGTTTTCCGAAGCAAAAGAACGCATTAAGAAAATTGAGGAGATTGAGAAGTCGGGAATGGCATTCTGGGCGAAAAAAGTGGAAATTTCAAGAGAGATTTCGGCTATTTTTTGTCTAAGAAGTTATTGGAGGGGGATGATGAAAATATGGATATTGGTTGCTGTTTTTTTGATTTTGCCGTGGGTGTGCGGGAAGATTAATGGTTAGTATTACCGGCGTATCGGCAGGACAGGCGAGTCACTATTTCGTGAAAGACAGCTACTACGCTGCTAAAGAAATCGGGCAGTGGCAGGGGAAAGGTGCGGAGCAATTAGGTTTGCAGGGGAAAATATCGAAAGAGGATTTTGAGAAATTGATACATGGCAAGGCCCCAGATGACAGTTTTGAAACTCAGAACGGCGGAGAGGGTCACAACCACCGGGCAGGAGTAGATCTTACTTTCTCCGGTCCTAAAAGCGTCTCGGTTCTTTCAGAAATTCTTGGAGAAGACAGGGTAAGAGAAGCACATGAGAGGGCTGTTAGCGAGTCTCTACATTATGTAGAGAAACATTTTGCACAGGCACGGCAGACCGAAAACGGCATCACTGAAAAAGTAGATACAGACAATCTAATCATTACAAAGTTTGAGCATAACACATCGAGAGAGCTTGACCCGCAATTGCATACACACACTGTCATTATGAATATGACTCAGAGAGATGATGGAGAGTGGCGGGCAATGAGTAATGAAAAGCTCTTTGAACACAAGATGCTTATAGGTCAGATATACCGAAATGAGTTTGCAGTTAATCTTAGAGAGCTTGGCTATTCTATACAGAGCGATCATAAGGGACTTTTTGAAATCCAAGGCATTGATCAGAAAATACTTGACCACTTTTCACAGCGTTCAGAGCAGATAGACGCAAAAATTAGGGAGCTAAAAGAGAGCGGGGTTTGTCAGAACGCATCAGATCAAAAATTAAGAGAGATAGCTACACTCGGATCCCGGGTTGCGAAACAGGATGTTGATTTGAACATAGTCAGAGAAAGATGGACGGAGAGACTACAAGAACAGGGCTATACAAAAGAGCAACTTCAACAATCTATTGAGCAAGTGTCAGAACAGAGCAGGCAAGTAGAATTAAACCGTACAGAGTCTAAGATGAATGAGTATGATGTTGTTAGACAGAACTTATGAAGGCAACCGAAAAAACAGATGCAAGGTTAATTATGATCGGAGACACCAAGCAGTTGCAGGCGGTTGAGGCCGGTAGGATGTTCTCCATACTTCAGGAGACAGGGAAACTTAAGACTGTCAGGATGTCAGAAGTTCAGAGACAGAAAGACAAGGATTACAAGGAGACAGTTAAGGATATTTCAGAGAAGCGGATTGATAGGGCTTTTGAAAGGCTGGAAAGGAAAGATAGTATCCACGAGATAGCGGACAGACGGGAGAGACTGGATGCAATCGTAAAAGACTACACGTATAGAGATTATAAGAATTCAATTATCGTTACTGCAAGAAATGCGGACAGAAATGAACTTAATCATTCAATCAGAAACGATTTAAAGGAACAGAGCAAGCTCAATAAAAACGAGCATACCTTTATTGTCCGGGAATCCAAAAACATCTATGCGAGCAAAGGCGTTAATTTTAATCAGGCGTATGTTGCAATGACCAGAGGAAAAGAGGATTTGAAAATCTACACTGACAGTAAAGAGCAATTTAAAGAGCATCTGAAGCAAGAACAGACTAAGACCAGCACACTTGATTACGAGAAATCTCATGATGCCCGCTCAAAAAATGACAAGGACAGACACACTAAATCAGAGAGCCGAGAGCACTCAAAATCAGACAACAGACATTCCAAATCCGATAGTTCAAACGGTAAAGAAATGGAGATGCGCAAATAGAGAGGAGGTGAGAGAAAATGAGAGGCCTCGTTGACAAGATAAAAGAGAAAGAACAGGGGAGAAATAAGGAGTTTTCTGTTCTGGAAGCCGGAACCCGGCGAAATCATTGAAGGGATTGTTGAAGAAACAGGCAACACGATTACTGAATATGGTGATGCCGAGTATGTTGAAATCGCAAAGGACGGCGGTAAGAAGTTCATGGTCTTTTTGAATTCGGTTTTGCATAGGTTGATGGATGAAGAGGATGTAAAAATCGGAGATAGAATAGCAATCAAATACGTGGGGCTTGTCGAGTCAAAAAAGTCAAAAAGGAAATTTAGAGTACCGAGTTTTCCTCATAATCAAATTAAGCAGCCAAATGTAGAGCCTTAGCTTTCTTTATATCCATTCTATCTCGTAGGAATTTCGTGAAAGTATCGTCTATGAGCGAACCTGCGAGAAATTTGGGGAAGGAATTCC
>JACQXD010000184.1 GCA_016208875.1 Nitrospirota bacterium | reverse complement strand
GCAATGATCGCAATTCAGGATGCACTCGATCAATACTTCATGAGACATCCGGACACATTCTTTGAGAAATCCCACGAGGCGGCGGTCATAGACCCTGAAAACAGAAACATCACAGCAAAACACCTTCCATGTGCATCATCCGAGTTATACCTCAAGACCGATGACAAAGTTTATGATGTAAACAAACTCATACCCGTTATAAAAGAACTTGTTGATGGAGAGATTTTGAATCCCGGTAAGAACGGAGACATCTGGTTTTCGAAAAGGAGAATGCCTCAAAGAGAGGTCGAGATAAGGGCTGTAGGAAAGACATTCGATATAGTTGACGAATCCGGGAAGAATATCGGTGAATTGGCCGGCACGCGGGTCTTCAGAGAGGCGTTTCCCGGTGCAATATATCTTCACAGGGGAAGACAATACAAGGTTACTGAACTATTGATGGAAGAGACAAAGGTTATATGCAGGGAGACCGATGTTTTGTATTACACACAGGCACGCACGAAAGATGAAACAGAAGTCCTTCTGGAAATCGAGCATAAGAAGATGAATAGCTTCGACATTTTCAGGGGGATTCTCAGGATGACGAATAGGGTAATAGGTTATGACAGGAAAAATATCTTTGACAGGACGAGGATCTCAAGGCACAAACTCGATATGCCTGAATATAAATTCGAGACAGAGGGTTTATGGATAAAGTTGGATGAGGCCGCCCGGATCGGAATTGAATCCGGTCACTATGATCTCGCAGGAAGTCTTCATGCATTCGAACATGCTGCAATAGCCTGTATGCCTTTATTTGCAATGTGCGATAAGGGAGATATCGGAGGGCTGAGCTATCCCTTTTATCCTCAGTTCAGAGAACCGGTTATATTTATCTATGACGGCTACGAAGGCGGAGTAGGTCTCACAAAAAGGGTCTTTGATGTTCCGGAGGAATGGTTGGGTAAGGCTTTACAGATAGTGGGTGAATGCCAGTGTGAGGAAGGATGCCCGTCTTGTGTTCAGGATCCTCAATGCGGATCAGGAAACCAGCCGTTGGATAAGGAAGGGGCAAAATTTTTGCTGAAGTCCATATAGTCAATCGCTTTCATTTTTTAGCCTTCCAGAATTCCAGAAACTCATCAGGGTTCATGACCTTGATCGGCTTTAGAACATTTCCTTTGAAGTGTCGCTTGTTACCGGTGATTAAAACATCAGCCAGCCCGGTTATAGCTGTTTCGGCAAACGGGATGTCGTCCTTGTCGTTAAAATCCGCATTTATAGGAATTGCCGTAACCTTGGCACCTTCGGATTCAATAAGAGTCAAAAAATCATCAATAACATTTTTCCCAAAACCGAACTTAGGCCTATGTAGAACTTCCCTGTATTCTGCCAGTATCCTGTCATCATACAACACCTGTATTTCTCCAAGCACTATCATATCAAGAATTCTTGCCGCATTCCCGAAGGGAGTAATAATGCCTGAGATCAAAACATTAGAATCTAATACAATCCGCAATATTGTCTCCTGCGATGGGCAGACGCAATCTAAAGTTTTCTTGTCTTTCTGACGTTTTTTATCTCTGCTTCGATTTCTTTTTCGCTAAGTTTGCTTAGTCCCTTTTCAATAGAGACTGCACGCATTTTTGATAGGGCAAGCTCTGCCTTTGCCCTGCGAACAGCCTTTAAAGTTTCATCAAAATTGATATCACTTACCCCGGTTAATAAGGCTATGGGCTTGCCGTTCGAGGTAATCACAACCTCATTGTTTTTCTCAAGACTCTCCCATACCGAACCCGGTCTTATCCTGAAGTCTCTTACGGTTATGAATTTCATTTTCACCACCTCTGTATAATTCTAAAATGTCCTACAATTAATCTACAATATGGATACGGATATGTCAACATAAGAATTTTCTGCCCGCAATCTAAATCTATCTTAATTAATACGGACATTAGTAAATTAAAGCCTCATTTGACAATCTATGACAAGAGTTTCCCTTCGACCTAAAATGTGCCTTTACATCCTTGCAAATATTGCTAAAAGATTTTAAGATGAAACGGGCAATGTTTCATTGCTTTTGAGATTGGCGATAATAGACGTATTGCTGTTAAAATTGTAGATAACAGAGGGATTGAAAACCTTAAGATCGTAGAGGTGGGGTAATGGCTAAAGTACACATTGAAATACCAAGGGATAAAATAGCAGAGTTCTGCAAGAAGTGGATGATACGCGAGTTTGCCTTTTTCGGCTCTGTACTCAGGGACGATTTCAGGCCCGACAGCGACATTGATGTGGTAGTGGACTTTGAGCCCGACTCACATCGTACTCTTTTTGACCTTATATCAATGATAGATGAATTGAAAGGGATATTGGGACGCAATGTTGATTTGATGACGCGGAGTGCTGTTGAACAGAGCCGCAATTATATCCGGCGTAAGGAAATCCTCTCGACTTTGAAAGTAGTACATGTCTCGTAATCTACCCCTATCATACCTTCTTGATATCCTGCTTCATGCAAGAGACGCAATGGATTTTACTGCGGGCATTGATAAAGATACTTTTTTCTCGGATCATAAAACACAGGCTGCGGTTATCCGCTGCCTTGAGGTGATGGGAGAAGCAGTTAAAAGGCTGCCTGCGGATATCCAGAATTCATACCCTGATATTCCATGGTCAAAGATGGCGAAAATGCGAGACGTTCTCATTCATGCTTATGACAGAGTGAATTTAGATATTGTCTGGGACACAGTACAGGATGATATCCCTGCTATAATTTCAGCCCTTGAATCAATCGTACCTCCGGAAGAAAAAGAGTGAAAACCACGCATGGACGCTTAGCACTACTACCTAAGAATTTACCACCTATTCTTTTTGATCTTATATTCTTCAATAATCTCGCTATCCCATTATTACCGTATTTTTATGCATAAATAAAGAACAATCAACAAAGAATAGCTTGTTGAAATCACCCGATCCGTGATATATTCATCTCTATGCAAAGATATTTGCCTTATCAAATTTTTATAGCATTACGTTATCTCAGATCGAAAAAAAAGCATAAGGGCATATCCTTCAACATGGTAATTTCGGTCGGAGGCGTGGCAGTAGGCGTTATGGCCTTGCTTGTCGTATTATCCGTGATGAGCGGATTTCATCTGGACCTACAGAGGAAGATACTTGGCGTAAACCCTCATGTTATTGTCATGAGTTTAAAAGGCGAGATGACCGATTATAAAGATGTGCTGGAAAAAGTTAAGGATAAAAAAGATGTTGTGTCTGCATCTCCTTTTGTCCTCGGTCAGGTTATGGTCTCGGTAGGTAAGAGGGCACATGGAGTTGTCTTAAGAGGGATTGATCCATCATTAGAGGTAAAAACTACAGAGATAGCCAAATATATAAAAGACGGTGTGCTGGATGATCTGAAATCGAAAGACGGAATACATGGGATTGTATTAGGCAAAGAGCTTGCGAGCAATTTAGGCGTGCTCGTAGGTGACACAATAAATGTTGTTTCTCCCGTCGGAGAGATCGGTCCTCTCGGGATGCTTCCGAAGGTTAAACAGTTCAGGGTGGCTGCAATATTCGAGGTCGGCATGTTTGAATATGATTCAAACCTCGTTATGACGGAGATACCTCCTGCTCAGGAATTTTTTGGATTGGATGATACTATAACCGGGATCCAACTCAAGGTTAAGGACATATACGCGGCAAAGACAGTGAGAGAGAACGTTCAAAAGACGCTTGGATTTCCGTATTATGGACGGGACTGGATGCAGATGAATAAAAACCTTTTGTCTGCTTTAAAACTTGAAAAGCTTGCGATGTTCGTAATACTTGTTTTGATAATCCTTGTGGCCTCGTTTAATATTATCGGTACTCTAATGATGAACGTGATAGAAAAGAGCCGTGAGATTGCGATCCTGAAGGCTATGGGAGCGACAAGCAGAGGCATTATGACGATATTTATGCTTCAGGGGCTTTCTATAGGTCTTGCAGGCACGGTAATCGGCATTGTCGGCGGATTCGTGATCGGCTATTCGTTCAATAATGTTATCAAGCTGCCGCCGGAGGTATATTATCTGAGTCATCTTCCGATAAAGATGAAGCTCATAGATTTTATCTCTGTCTCCTTATCTGCAATAACGATAAGTTTTCTCGCAACTATCTATCCTGCATGGCAGGCGGCAAGGCTGAATCCTGTAGAGCCGCTGAGATATGAATAATAAAAAGCTAAAAGCTGTCAGCTATCAGCTAAAGGCTATTTATGATTGAGATAAAGGATTTAAAAAAATCTTTTTATCCTCCGGCAGGGGAACTGAAGGTTCTTAAGGGGATTAACCTCTCTATAAAGGCAGGGGAGATGATCGCCATAGTCGGTGCATCAGGCGTCGGAAAGAGTACCCTCTTACATATCCTCGGCACTCTCGACAGACCAAGCTCAGGGAATGTCCTTTATGAAGGCAGAGATGTATTCTCTACGGATGATTATTCCCTCGCTGCCTTTAGAAATGTATCAATAGGTTTTGTCTTTCAATTTCACCATCTGCTGCCTGAATTTACCGCTATTGAGAATGTGGTAATGCCGGGACTGATAAACTTAGGGTCAAAGGGTCAAAGGGTCAAAGGGTTAAAGCTTGAACAGATAAAAGAAAAGGCAGAGAAACTTTTTAAAGAGTTGGGGATATACGAAAGAAAAGACCATAGGCCGGGAGAGCTTTCAGGCGGTGAGCAGCAGCGGGTTGCAGTTGCGAGGGCTTTGATATTAGAACCGAAGGTTGTGCTTGCGGATGAGCCTACAGGAAATCTCGATACGCAGACGGGCGAGGAGCTTTTTAAACTTCTTGTTGAGCTTAATAAGAAGAAAGGCATTACGTTTGTAGTAGTCACTCACAACGAATCCCTATCGAGACAATGCCATAGGCTGTTGGAGATGGTGGACGGAAGGTTTAAGTAAGCCTTATTCTTCCCATCCATGCATGCCCCGGCCATTACTCTCACCCGATTTGGAAGTCGAACCTGTGACCGTGAATGCAAGGCTATCGGAGTCGAGAAGGTTATACTAATACGGTCATAAGTATGAAGACATTGATTATAAAATCCCTCTTAACCTCCCTTTGCCAAAGGGAGGAACATACCCCTCTTTGGCAAACCAGGGGCAAGGGGAGATTTTTCAATAATGACGCCTTACTTATGCACTCCTTAGTAACTCGCCTTGAGGATGGTTTTCAGGCTGCTACAACTTCCATATCTACATCTTCCAATCGCGACATCTGAGGGGCAATCTTCCCTATGCGAATATACACTACCTGCTGATTAGGCTCTTTCTGTCTTTTTGCCATTTCTATATTTATATCGCACAATTCAGGGTCATTCGCCGGCAAAAGAACTATCTGAGCGTTGCGAGGGATATTCTCAGCAAACTCAGAATGTTCCATTATATATCTATCGAACTCCGTACTTAATATTAAATTCCTTTCAAAAATTTCCTTCTCTGTCATTTTCTATAAACCTCCTTCAAGAAGTTTTCTCTATATTTCTGCCAATTCTCTTTTAAATCTTTTTCTGCAAATGTTAATGCCAGATTATAGTAAGCAAATGGAAGTTCATATTTTGTTACATCTCCACTGAACATCACAATATCTTTATGAGCAAATCCGTGTGCTGTATCATATCTAATCAGCGGATACCACTTACCCTCAATAAAAAGTTCACAATAAAAAGTTCATATTGCACCACAAATTCAATAATGTTATTCTGCAATCTCTTATGGTATGTCCTACGTCTTCCATCGTTCCCTAACGGGATAACATATTCCGTTATCTTCATTTATTGTTTATTTTAGCATAACTATTATGTGCCTGTACCTCCTTATATTGCAGCCTCATGGTCGGGGGTTATGTAAAGATGGAGAAGAGAATTTTTGAAGCAATGTGGAAGATTTTCAGAGTGGATGAAGTGGAGGTGGAACCCTCCACTTCATCACAAATCAGATAAATCTAATTATCCCATCCCGATATACCCCAGTCGTGATTCTCACCCGATTTGGAAGTTGAACTTGTGACACTGAACACAAAATAATCATAATCGAGAAGGTTATAGCTCGTGTCATATGCACCTACCCAATAATAGTATGATGCCGACGATATAGTGGATGGGATATTTGTGTACAGGTTATTAACAGTAAGTGTCTTGCCGCCTGAAAGTGTAAGCGATTTTGAGATTAATGTCGTCCATGTTCCATCAGGGTTTACAAGATATATGTATACATTGAATGTGGAACTCGAACTTGTGTTGTTCTTTATCGAGATGGAGAATGGCCGAAAATGATATAATAGAACCAAAAGGAGGTACTAATGCAAAAAGTGGGTCTCAGCGGGGTCACAATAGATAAACTTATACATACTGCAGAGATGTTCAGAGGGTTTAAAAAAAAATCATCTATCCTTAAACAGCTTGATGGAAAATATTTTAAGACAGGCATTGAGATGAAAAAGAAGGGATTAACAAGTGTAAGTGCAGTTAGAGAAATTAGAGAAGCGAATTAATGACAAAAAAGGTTTTTATTGATTCGAACATTTTCTTGAATTTTCTTTTAAGAGAAGATATTTTTTATGAAGGCTCAAAACACCTACTGACACAAATTGAAAAAGGCTCAATTATAGGGATCACAACTCTTATCAATGTGATGGAGATTTTGGCAGTTCTCAGAAAAAGGGCAAAGATAAAAGACAGTGAAATAGTAAAAGACGTTGAAAAAATAGGGGAGATACAAAATCTCGAGATTATTATTCCCAATGAATTACATATAGCCCATGCATTCAGAATCCAAAAAATCTCAAAACTCCTTCCAATAGATGCAATTCTGGTTTCGACGGCAAGAGATTTTTCGGATATATTTGTTACAAGAGATATCGAGCTAAAACAAAGGGCTTCAAATTTTATATCATTTGCTGAACCTGAGAATTTTTAGAAAATAACTATATTAGGGGAAGGGCTTTTTCGCCCTTCCCCTTCCCTAAAATCAGATAAACGAAAGAATCTATTTTTCTGGCCATCCTGATACACCCCAGTCGTTAGTCTCACCCGATTTGGAAGTTGAACTTGTGACACTGAACGCAAAATAATCATAATCGAGAAGGATTTAAAAAATACGACACTGTAAAAAGTACTGATAGATATAGTTACTGAGAAACACTAACAGATTTCTACTTTTTTGTAACCTGTCCGAAAGTACAGGTAGGTTGCAGCCGGTATTTCCAATGGTTTATCGGTCTTTTCTCGCGTTTTTGACAAAGGGTTATGCTTAATGGTAAATTTCATGTATAAAAGTAACTTCAAAGTTTTAAGGGGGTTAAATCACAATGTCTAAAGTAATAGATGCTGTTTATGAAAACGGTGTTTTTAAGCCGATGGAAAAAGTGAAAGTTAAAGAACATGAAAAAGTCACTATAAAAGTTATATCTGATGACGAATGGAAAAAACAGTTTGACCGCATTATAAAGAAGATACATAAACAAACAGCGAAATTCTCCCCTAAAGAAATAGAAGCCGATATCGCTGAAGCCATAAAGGAAGTCAGGGAAGCAAAGCGTGCCCGCCATTAGAGCGGTTATTGACACTAATATATGGGTGTCTTCCCTATATCTGTCACAACATGGCGTAAGAGTCATTTCCCTGTCGAAATTCTTAGATGTCATAGGCAAAACATAATCTCTTATCCTATAAATTAGTAAGACAAGCAGGATGAATTATTTTCTCTTTCACTCCTTATCAATCAACCCCTGCTCGATCGCTATTGAAACGGCATGTGTCCTGTTCCGGCAGCCGAGTTTTTTCATGATGCTGCAAATATGAAATTTAATTGTCCTCTCGCTATTATCGAACACTATTTAACCCTTTTAAGATTAGAACGTGAACTTCTTCTGAAACAATTGTGAG
>JACQXD010000183.1 GCA_016208875.1 Nitrospirota bacterium | reverse complement strand
TTTTCGGGGAAAGGTCACCACCTTCATTCCATCAACTCCCTAAAATCAAAAATGTGCAGAAAGTCCTTTGAAAGCTTCGGTTTAATCTTCGAGCTTGCCTTTGCCTTATAAAGTATATATTTGATTCCAAACTCTCTTGCAGTCCTCAATATCTCCTCTGTATCATCTATAAAAAGGGTCTTCTCCTTATCAAAGCCAAGCCTTTTCTCCGCCTTTTCCCAGAACTCTATCATCTCTTTCGGATACCCCATCTCGCATGAGGTTATTGTATCATCAAAATATTTCCCTATCTCTGTTTTTTTAAATTTCAGGGCAAGCACCTTGTAATGCGCATTTGTAACGAGAAAGACCTTTTTCTTATGTCTTCTCAACATCTTTAAAAAGTCTTCTACGTGCGGATGAACCTCTATCATGTGTCGTATCTGCTCTTTTAATGCAGGGATATCGAGATTGAGTTCCCTTGACCAGAAATCTATATCCGTCCAGTTTAAAGTTCCCTCGTGATGTTTATACTTCTTGAAAAGACATTCTTTTGCCTTTCCAAATGTGATATCGTTTTTTTCAGCATACTTCTCCGGCACAAGGTGTTCCCAGAAATAATCGTCGAAATACTTATCGAGGAGTGTGCCGTCCATATCGAGAAGGACGAATTTGATTTCATGAAGCGGGATTTTTGAGAACAATTATATTAGTATTCCTCCTCGGTCCACATATCCTTTACGAATCTTATGGCCATATTTCTTCCCGCATTTTTTGCCTTATACATGCCTATATCGGAATATTTGATTGCCTGCCAGAATTTTGGTGTATCTTTTGGAAATTCAGAGATACCGATACTGACTGTCTTCTGTATGAACCCTCTCGGAATCTTGACCTTTGTATTTTCCATTGCCTTTCTTATCTTTTCTGCAACCCCTTCTGCCTCGCCTTCTTTGACATCCATAAGGATTACAAGAAACTCTTCACCACCAAACCTCACTACCATATCAGATGCCCTCACGCTTTCCCTTATAACATTTGTAGTCTCTTTTAATACCACATCTCCAACATTATGTCCGTAGATATCATTAACTTCTTTAAAGAAGTCTAAGTCGCACATCAGCAGACCGAGCAATGCATTCCTTCTCTGCGATATAGCTACCAATGTCTCGGTATACTCCTCAAGGAATCTCCTGTTATATAAGCCGGTTAGGGTGTCTCTCAGGGCTGACTCTTTCAGTGTATCCATCATCCTCTTTGCTTCTAAAACCGGCACCGCCTCTTTTATATATCTCGATGCCTTGACAACCTTTTTATCTATTTCTCCAAAGGCTCCGGTGTTTTCTGTCCTGTCAAAAACAAACTGAACCACTCCCCCTGAACTCCCGCCCATAATCATAGGGATACAGATATGTTTTTTTTCATCGGTTTTTAAAAAGTGCTTGCATATACCCGTATAGAGAAAAGAAGATACAACATCTCCTGTCTTTTTTGCCCTGCAGCGGTTACAGTCTATTAATATATCCCTGTTGCAGTAATCCTCCGTTCCTTCGTGCGAGGCTGTTGTGTATACCGGCCTCATAATATTCTTGCTGTTAGAGACCTCATAAATTACAAAAGGATTCAGACTCAACCTCTCATTTATGGTCTTCCCCAGCCTTGTATATATGTCTTCAGGGGTATCATCTTCTTCTACAACCCTCTTAAAAGAACTTATATCATGGATTGTATCCAGAAGCTTATTAAAACGGGCGGAAAGGACACCTATTTCATCTTTTGACAATATTTCTATCTTCTTTGTCAGATCAATATCGCCCTCAGAAAGAATATCTATCTGTTCTATCATGGCCTCTATCGGTCTTGTGAATGCACGCGTAATCCATACAGCAAATAGTGTCAACAAGCTCAATGCTATTGCTAAGGCTACGATGATAAGTAAGCGATTGGTTGCATCCTGAATGCTGAGTATAGCAATAACAGAAATAACAATAAACCAAAATGCACATCCAATCCAGAAGAGAAGAAATTTTTTGCGTATGGGTATATCAACAAAGGTAACGAAATTGACAAGCTGTTTTAAAAGGTCTTTAAAAACCATCTAAAAGCCTCTCATTTAAAGAGTAGTATAGTTTATAATTTTAAAATTATAATTACAATATAAAAATATAATTATAATTTACCTCCTTTTGCCTCGTCTTTTAAATAAAAGCAAGTAATATGCCATACTATTTTTAGCTGAATTTTGTTATTATTTTCAATTTTACGTAGTAATTATATTCCGTATTATGTAATGAAATACATAAAGCCAAGATTTAAGACCTACAACATGCCCTTTGTGGTCGGAAGCCCTCTCATTTTCTTATCTATCGAGACAGCCTCCTTCAGTGCCCTTCCGAGTCCTTTGAAAACAGCCTCGATTATATGATGGATATTCCGGCCATACGGAACATTAACATGGAGCGTAACACTGCTGTTGCTTACAAATGCCTGAAGAAAATCTTCGATAAGGTCGGGATCGAAATTCTTTATCCTTGCCTTCTTAGGAAATTCTACTTTATAAACGAGATACGGCCTGCCGCTTATATCCAGGCTTACAGACGCCAGTGCCTCATCCATAGGAACCGACACATGGCCATATCTCGATATGCCCTTCATATCTCCCAATGCCTGTTTAAGTGCCTTACCAAAAACAATTCCTATATCTTCAACAGTATGATGGTCATCAATTTCTATATCACCCTTTGCCTTCAACTTTATGTCAAAGAGTCCGTGTTTACACATAAGAGAAAGCATGTGGTCGAAAAAAGGGATCGAGGTCTTTACCGAATAATGTCCGTTCCCATCGAGATTCAAATCTAATGAAATGTCTGTCTCTTTTGTCTTTCGCTTAATCGTTACCTTTCTCATGAAGTCTCCTTTAGTTGTGGAGTTCTTTCTGAGTCTTCTTGCTATGCCGCTCATACTTTCACCCCCACCCTTGCCCTCCCCCCTCAAGGGGGAGGGTTTCCCTTATATCTCCATATGTTACAGATGTCTTTTTCATAGAACTTTTGACATTACCTTCTACAAAAATTAATATCCAGATTATACCCCTTTTACTATAACTAAGAAAACATTAGTTAAAGCATTAAAGTGCCTGTCTCACTCTACGAGTCGCAGACAATCTCAGTCTCCAGCTTCATACATTTGTCTTTTTCTTATATTTTTTATCTTTCAGGGAAATATCTGTAAATTTCTTTTCTGTTAAGGAAGCGAACGAGAATAACCTTATCGCCGGATAAAACCACGCCGACCCTGTAGTTTCCCGTCTTTATCCTGTAATGATTCGGATATCCTTCTATCCTACGGATGTTTTTGATTTCGGAAAGGTTTTTTGCAGCCTTGATTTCGGATATGATTTCTTTCAGCTTTGCAGCCTGTTCTTTGTCCTTCAGCTTTTTGATGTCCCTGTGAAAGGATGCCTTATAGTCTATAGTCATTTTACTTCATCTAAGGCTTTGAAGATTTCAGATTCGCTTATTGATGATGTTTTGATGCCTTCGGCTATCGCCCTTGCAAGACCGATATCCTCTATAGCCTCAATGATAGCTTCTTCAAGAAGGTCTTTCCTCTCCTTTAAAACCTCAATAAAAGTTTCTTTTATCATCATTTTTAAATCATCCTGACTAATTGTTATAGTGCCCATCCCCATTGTTTTGCCTCCTTCCTTGCTCGGTTAATCTATATTCTATCTGAACCGACTTTATTCATCAAATTTTTCCCTTCTTGATTGGAAAAGGAATTACGTTAGATTTAGTTTTCTGCTTCATCATCTGTTCCCATTTTTTAGAGTTGACAAGTAAGTATTTCTTTTATTACGAAAAAAACGTTATCCCAAGACTTTTCTAACTGTTTTAAGAAAGATATCGTTCTCCTTTTTCGTTCCTACCGTTACCCTCAGACATCCATCCGCAATACCTTTCATATTCCTCACAAGCACGCCTTTTTTCAAAAGCCCCTTATATATCTTATCGGCATTTTTTACCCTTAACAATATGAAATTCGCCTCCGAAGGATACGGAATAATCCCTTTTATTTTTTCAAGTTCGTTAAAAAGCCTTTCCCTTTCGCTGACTATTAATTTTATATTCAATGCTGTTTCTTTTCTATTCCTTAAGGCTGCTGCTGCAATCGATTGTGAATATGAATTAAGATTGAATGGAAGTCTGACTTTATTGACTTCATTTATTATGATCGGATCTGCGATAAGAAAACCTACTCTTAATCCGGCAAAACCAATCTTGCTCAGCGTGCGCATAATGACAAGGTTTGTATAATCGCCGAGCAGCGGCAAAAATCCCTTTTCACTCGAAAAAGGCTGATAAGCCTCGTCCACTACAACCAGTGACGGGTGACGAGATACGAGAGACGTGATTTCAATTATTTTTAAAATCCTCTCCGTCGAAAAACAATTACCGGTGGGATTGTTGGGGGAACTAAGAAATATTAGTTTCGGCCTTTCTCTTTTTACGGCACTCATAGTCCTTTCCATATCGATATCGAATTCTCCGTCGAGTGGTATTGCTATATCCTTCTCTCCAAGTGCCTTTGCAATGATTCCGTACATTGAGAAGGTAGGTACAGGATAAAGAATAGGTCCGCCGAAAGTAGTTATGAGATAGTAGATAAGCTCATCCGAACCATTACCTACAAGGATATTTTCCGGCCTGATCTTAAGGTTTTTTGAGAGGGCACTCTTTAATCCCTTTGCCTCCGGATCGGGATAGCGATTCAATGTCTTAAATATTTTTTTATTGCTGAACGCTGAAAGCTGATTGCTAAACGCTGAATACGGGCTCTCATTCGCATCGAGCTTTACCCGGCAGGGAATCTCTTTCGCATTATACGCCGAGAGATCCCGAACACCCGGACGGACAAGTTTTCTAATATCACTTGTATGTTGCATTAACCTTTACCTTCCGATATTTTCCCGTGGACTGCCGAATCGTTCTTAAGATCGAATATCAGCAGCCATAAGAACTTGGAATATTCGTCAAGTACCCTTGCCCTGTCTCTCCTCCTTTTCCACCATTCATCGAATTTAAACCAGCTTTCGGAGGGAGCACTTATTATTGTTATCCCATCACCCATGATCCTACGGAATATCTTGATTGACCTTCGGCTGTGGTAAGGAGATGTAACGAGGACGCATGACTTATACCCGAATTTTTTCATTATACTCTTTGTGAATACTGCATCTTCCTCGGTTGACTTTGATTTTTCCTCGAGTAGGATCGTATTTTTAGGTACGCCGAGGTACACCGCCTGATCCTGCATTAACGATGCCCATGTGTATTTCCAGACAATCGGACCGCCCGCCAATATTATTTTATCCTTTCTTGCCCATCCCTCTTTGAAAAGTTTAACGCCGTATTCAACCCGCTCCGTCTCCTCACCCGCAAGTATCACTATAACATCGGCAGGTTTCAATTCATCCTTATAGTAAAGATACCTGCCTGCCTTCTCAAGGATAAAGCCATGACCGAAATACAGAACAACTGCTATCAATGCGAAGGCGACTAAGATCTTAAGACATCTAAACATTATACCTCCTGTAAAAGTGTCAAAGATTCAAAGTATCAGAGTATCAAAGTAACTTTAACTTCAAATTTATCAATTAGCATTTATCATTTTAAATTTTGCAATTTGCAATGATAAATTTAACTTTTACCCTTGAAACCTTTTGACGCTTTGACGCTGTGACCTTATTTTCTTAGATACCACTTTAATAACTTTAGGCCGGCCCTTGCCTTACCCATAAATTCCTTCACACTTCTGATCTCTCTGAGTCTTTCCAGTATATACCACGGACTGAGATAAAATTTCCTGTGTGCTTCTCTTAATATCTTGTTTAATTTATCTTCATCCCAGTTTTCGTTTATTATAGCCGGTCGCCTGAGGTCTTTATCCATAGGATTCTGTGCATCCACCTCTCTATACCATCCCATCCTGATCGCATCTTCATAGAGCCTTGTTCCGGGAGTAGGGGAGAGTACGCTGAATTGGGCATATGCAGGTCTTATTTCCTTAGCAAAATCTATTGTCCTCAGCTCATCTTCATATGTCTCGACAGGGATACCGAGAACAAAATATGCCATGGGTTTTATACCCGCCTTTCTCGTCAATTCAAATGCCCTTTTTATCTGTGCGACATTTGTCCCTTTATTCAGGTAATCGAGCCCTTTCCGGTTACCGCTTTCAACGCCATAGGCTATCATAGAGCAGCCTGCCCTTCTCATCAATTTAAGTACATCATCGTCTACAATATTTACCCTGCCCTCGCACTTCCACTCAATACGCAGTCCTTTTTCAAGGATGCCCTGACATACTTCTATAACCCTCTCCTTTTTGAGTGTGAAGAGGTCATCATAAAATATTATGGAATTGACTCTAAGGTCTCTGTTTATAAGCTCTATCTCATCGAGGACGTTCGCCGCACTCCTTGCCCTCCATTTAGAGCCGAAAACAGCCTTGTCACAGAATATGCAATGATATGGACATCCCCTCGATGTGAACATGGTAGTGATCTTTCCACTCGATAATATATACCTATACCGCTCATTAGGCAGGAGGTGTCTTGCAGGGAAGGGGATACTGTCAAGGTTATCCACAAATGAGGCAGGAGGATTTTCGATGTCTCTTGTGATAATGCCCGGCACATTACCGATACCTTTACCTGATCCCAATGCATCCATGAGAGATGCAATTATTGTTTCACCTTCACCCCGTACCGCATAGTCTATATCAGGACACTGCTCAAATATCTTTTTACCGACAACCGAGACATGGGGGCCGCCTAAGACTATATGTTTAGCGTGCTTCCGGGATATGCGTGCAACCCTGAGTGCATTATCTATGACAGGTGTCATACCTGTGATTCCGATAACATCAGGGGACACTGCCTTAATCCTATCTTCAACTCTATTTATATCCATCATCTCCGCAAATGCATCTATAATGGATACCTTGTAGCCTTTTTCTTCGAGTACCGCGGCAAGATATGCTATCCCGAGCGGCGGAACGATAATATCCTCTTTAGCAATATGTCT
>JACQXD010000182.1 GCA_016208875.1 Nitrospirota bacterium | reverse complement strand
TGCATTACCAGTTGCGATACGCAAAATGCCTTTTATGTTAATTTCTACTCCTATGAAGTATCTTCAGCCCCTTATAACTTCCTGCTTGAATTCTTTCCTGAACTCCAATTGGTTTCTTAAGCCGACTTTGACGTTGCCGTGTCCCTTCTATCCCTTCGATTGCTTCAAATACCCATTCTGTGTTATTTTTAAATCAAGTAAAACTCTGGAGGTTAAAATGCAAAGCGGGTTAAAGCCAAAATATATCACTGATGAACAAGGGCATAAAAAGTCTGTAATTCTTGGCGTAGGCGAGTACAGGAATATCTTAGAATTGATCGAAGACCTTGAAGATGCAAACGATCTTCTCAACGCAGAAAGAGCAGCCACATCCTTTATCCCATACGATAAATTCCGCAAAAAATGGCTTAAGAATTGACCTATCAGATCATTATAGAAAGAAATGCTCAGAAGGAAGCAGAAAAAATTCCGGAGAATTATCGCGTTACCATTGATAAGGCAATTACGTCCCTTTCTTTCAATCCACGACCATAGCATTGCCACTTGCTCCTTTGACCCTCGCCCTTCCCATTAAACGGTCGCTGTTCCTGTTTTCCTGTTTTCCATTTATTATCTTTTGCTTTTTAAAATGCAGTGTGGGAGAAGAACAGGGACTTGTTAAACGCTTGAATATCTTTCCTTAATATAAGAAGTAATAGCACATGAACCGGATATCAAAATTATATGAAAGATAAACATGGTTATATACCTGATTAAAATAAACACAGTTGTCGTTTCAAAATGCTTGGAAAAAACATAATCGAACCCAGAGGAAAAATAATCGAAAAGAATACCGGATAAACCATATAAGAGGCCGACCAAGATGGAGATCAATATTTTTTTATTAGATTTTGTAATTGCTATGTAAACTCCTGCTATCGCAAGTGGAGAATATCCATAAAGAAAATATTGTGTTAAAGGAATGCCTATCTTTGCAGTGCTAAAGAATTCAATTAAAGTATGAATGAACATAATGAATGGATTTACAATCAGCGAAATAATTGTACCGATTATGATTATTTTTAAGTCTCTCGATTCCATATTTCTTTAAATATTTTATCGTCTAACGCCCTATGACTGACGAGTGCCACTGTATGACATAAGAAAGGAAAAAGCCGATTTGCAGACTGAAAACATCCTCAGCCACAAAAGCGTCCTGTGGTACTTCGTTCATGTCCATCTGGTTGTTAGATGTTCCTACCATTTAAAATCCACTCCATCAGAAGTATCATGTAAGTCATGAGGAGAACATCCTTGTTTTTCTGCCTCATCTTCAAGATATATTGCAAAATCGTTATATTCCTTCGACATAGCGTGAAGGCTATTTAGCGTCTTAGGCAGTTTTTTAAATCTATTTTCCCCAACAGGACCAGTTATATAGTTCTTCGACACTTCACTTAGAAATAAGGAATAATAGTTTGGTGTCAACATTAGTGGTATATTGATCCATTGAATGCATTGATTACCAATATTTGAGTCTACCTCCATCAAGGAAGCTTCAAGACAGCTTTCAAGTCTATATAAATTGGCTTGCTGTTCTTTGAAAGTAGGCTGAAAAGACGCGCAGTATCGAAGAGCCTGTACCTGAAACAGAATTATAGGCCATAGAATTTTCTCGCCTCTGTATACAACCTTATTATATTCATCATTGCCAAATTCTTTTTCTTCACGATCTTTTTGATATGCATGCCTAATGTCATATGCCAATCCAAGAACCGCTTCCTTAAGTCCTTCATTCAAGGGGCAATCCTCAACCAAAGAGTGTATTGTTTCATAGAGACTATTTAAATCCCAATAATCTCCATATAATGTAATGCCGGCAGCGTATTTTGTTGGAATAGTTATAATCATTTAAAACCCTTTAAGCATCTAACCAATTATTCTACAGTTCCCGTACATCTACAAGGATTCGGCTAATTTTATACCATAAGTTCAGGATTTTACAAGCGGGGAATTGATTTTTAAGAATTTTTTAGAAGCATATCATGCACTTTTGTAATGATATACGGAAATGGGAGAATTATTCGAGAATCCGTCTTCGCAATCCTCGTACCATATGATTCTCTCCCCTATGGAATCTTTTCGATAAATGCCTTTGCGGATTTAAAAACTGTTGTTCTTATGCTGCTTCGGCTTTTTTAGTCTTTTTTGCTGCTGCGGCTGCAAAGACTTCCTGCGCATTAAATGTACCGTCTATTGCCTGAACAGGGCATTTTGCAGTACAGATTCCGCATCCGATGCATTTACCTTTATCTATTGTATGCATCTTCTTCAGTTCTCCTGACGGTGCGTTAACAGGGCATACCTTTGAGCATATCTGACATCCGATACAGTTATCCATAATAAATGCCTTCGAGCGATGAGGTATGAAATCGGTAATCGCCTTTGTAGGGCATTTGGGAACGCAAAGACCGCAGACCTTACATTTATTTATATCTATTCTCGAAAGATTATTCGTTACGGAAGGTGCATCGAACGGACATACCTTCGCGCATATGCCGCATGCAATGCAGCCTACCTGACAGTTCTTCCTTGTATCTCCACCCTTATCCTTAGAATGGCATGTTACCAATACCTGCCTCGAAGCAGGCAATACCTCAATAACCTTAGTGGGACATGCTGCCTCGCATTTTCTGCAACCCGTACATTTCGTAATATCCACTACAGGAAGGTGGTCATTGCTCATTGTAATAGCACCGAAGGGGCACACCCTTGAACACGTGCCATAGCCCAAACAGCCGTACCTGCATGCCTTGTCTCCGCCGCCCGCGAGTATCGCAGCCCTGCAGTCCTGCACACCTTCATATTTGAATCTCTTTACGGATTTTGACCAACTACCCTGACACATTATCCGGGCAAACTGCGGTTCCATAGCAACGGTAGCCTTTCCCGTTATCCTCGCAACCGCCTCTGCACCCTTTGCTCCGGCGGGAATACAGAGATTTGGCGATATATCGGGATTTTTAACAACTGCCTCAGCATACTGTTCGCAACCTGCATATCCACATGCACCGCAGTGTGCATGTGCAAGGACGTCCAGCACCTGTTCAACCCGGGGGTCTGTCTGGACTGCAAACTTCTTGGCCGCAAGTGCCAGAATGATCCCGAAAACCGTGCCGAGACCGGCCAGAAAGACAAGGGTCCACTCGATCAGGGGAACTATGTCTACCTTTTCCTTCCCCTCGACCCCTCCGCCTACACCGGCATACACAGCACCGACCAATGTCAGTGTCAGTACAAGGGTAAATATAAGTACCAATCCATGTTTCTTTTCTACCTTAAACATCGCTACTCCTTTATTCATGATACACGATACACGATGCATGATACACGATAAGAATTGTTATGTGGTTTTTATCCTGCATCGTGAATCCTGTATCTTGTATCTTTATTTATTATAACATTACAGCGTTATCAATCCCGAAAAACCGGTAAATGCAAGGGCTATCAGACCTGTCACCACGAATGCCATGGGTAGACCTTTAAATGGTGCCGGGACCTCGGCAAGTTCGAGCTTTTCCCTAATGCTTGCCATTATTATAAGGGCGAGTGCAAAACCAAGACCCGAACCAAGCCCAAACGCAAGGCTCTGAATAAAACTATACTTCTCGCCTGCATTAATAAGAGGAACAGCAAGGATGATACAGTTGGTTGATATAAGGGCAAGATAGATACCGAGTTTGTAATAAAGGCCCGGCGATACCTTTCTCATTATGGTATCCGATGCCTGAACGAGTCCTGCGATAATGCCGATAAACACGATGATCTCGAGGAAGGTGATCTCGAGGGGCACGAGGATTTGAGTAAAAACGACCCAGCTTATGGCCGCGCTTATCATCATAACGGACGTGAAGGTAATGCTCATGCCGACAGCAGTCTCCATTTTTTTAGACACGCCGAAGAATATGCATAGACCGAGAAATCTCGTAAAGACAAAATTATTAATCAACGAAGCCGATATTATAAGTTCAAAAAGCTTTGTGAATTCACTTCCCATTTTATCCTCCTATTATCACGATGCACGATTCATGATACATGATGCATGCTGTTTTTATCGTGGATCGTGTATCTTGTATCGTGTATCTTCTTTTAGTGCGTCCCATGTGTACTCTTTTTCAAATACTTCGCATCTACCCAATTAAATGCCGCCATCAATATTCCGACTGCAAGAAACCCTCCTGCAGGCAGTACCATTATCAGTAAAGGTTTCGTATTAACGAATGTAAAAACATGCTGCGTAGCCAAACCTGTGGGGACAGTCAGCGATCCCTTCCCGACCAATTCCCTGAAGAAACTTATTGTTGTCAGTGCAAAAAGAAACCCTGTACCCATGCCGAGACCATCCGCCATTGAGGGTAGAAGGCCGTTTTTACTTGCGAACATCTCCGCCCTCGCAAGAATGGATGCAAAGGCAACAATGAGGGCGATATACAACCCGACCTTTGCATAGACGTCCGGTACGAAGGCTGCCATCATGAATTGAGTTACCGTAACCCAACCGGAGATTACGAGCATAAAGATGGGGAGTCTCACCTTCGGCTGTATGACCTTCCTCATAAGGGATATAGTGATGTTTACCATGACCTGGACAAAAAGAACTGCTGCACCCATATATAAGCCGTTTTTCAGATTATTGGTAACTGCGATCGAAGGACAGAGGCTGAGGGCAAGTTTGAATATCGTATTCTCTTTAATGATCCCGTTTAAAAATAATTCCTTAAGACTACTGTTGGTGCTGGACATTTGCATTGCCTCCTTCCTTGACCGTATCCATCAAAAATTTCACACCGTTCTTTACCGCATCTTCGGTCACTGCACGGCTTGAAATGGTTGCTCCGGAGATAGCCTGTATATCCTCCTGGGTTTCTCCCTTAATCACCTTGAGGTGCTCGATGCCCTTGTTCTTGAACTGGTTCTTAAACCAATCGGTCTCGATCTCATCGCCCAATCCCGGCGTTTCACCGTGTGCAAGTATCTCGATCTTTTGCACCTTGTAATCTTTATCAACGGCAACAAACGTATTTATATAGCTTGAGTATCCTTTACCAAAGGACTGGATAATATGGCCCGTTGTCTCCTCACCTTTTTTTGCCGCAAAATACTTTGCATGCTTGTCGTGGATGGTCCACTCGCCCATCTTATCGAACCTGTCTGCATCGGGAATGAGCTTCTTGAGTGTATTTTGTTCTGCCTTCACATTGTTCTGAAATATGATCGGAGATGACTTTGCATATACCACTGCAAGAATGAGCCCTCCGATAAGATATACAATGACAAGATTGAGTGTTATTTTTATGATGTCCTTGCCTGTCATTTCTTGCTCTCCTTTATCTTTAATGCCCCGAAAATATTTGTTTTAAATCCCCGGTCAATTATCGGTGCAAAACAGTTCATTATCAGTATTGCAAACATTACGCCTTCGGGGAATCCGCCCTTGAGCCTTATCAGCATTGTGAGAAATCCGCAACCTATGCCGAAAATAATCTGCCCTTTTTTCACCGAGGGACATGTAACATAATCCGTTGCCATAAAGAATGCACCGAGAAGTATACCTCCGCTTAGAAGGTGGATTATCGGGTCTCCTGTAAAGAAGAGCATATTCCCTGTCTCCGGATTTTTCCCTCCGAATACCCATGCCATAAGTGCAGCCGTACCGAGGAACGAAACAGGTATGTGCCATGTTATGTATCTCCTGAAAAGTAAAAATGCAGCACCTATCAATAATGCAATAGCAGACGTCTCGCCTATGGAACCTGCCCTATGACCTTTGAGGAGTTCCATATAAAGATTAATCTTATCTCCAAATATTTCTATTAACTTGGAAAGACCTTCTTCCTTCAGTATGCCGAGAGGCGTGGCAGTTGTTTTTGCATCGAATGCGACAAAGGCAGCCTCCGGCGTTGTCCAGATCGTCATGAGTTTCGGGAATGATATAAGCAGGAATGCCCTTCCTATTAAAGCAGGATTAAAAACATTGAACCCGAGACCTCCGAATAATTGTTTTGTAATGACCACTGCTACGAAAGAACCTATTATAGGTATATAAAAAGGTACGGATGCAGGCAGATTCATTCCGAGAAGAAGTCCTGTAAGAAAGGCGCTGCCGTCGTTTATCGCAACCTTTCTGTTCATACCTTTCTGGAAGACATATTCTGCCAGAACGGCAGAGATTATGGAAAGGGCAATAGTTATAACTGCCTTTGGCCCGAAAAAGTAAGCACCCATTAAAACTGCAGGCAGCAGAGATATGTTTACGCTCCACATTATCCTGCTTGTAGTCTCTTCGCTCTTGATATGAGGACTTACCGTAACTATCAGTTCATGTTCTTTTTTTGTAGCTTCCATCTATCCTCCAAACCTGCATGATGCACGATTCACGATGCATGATTCATGTTTTTTTATCCTGTATCTTGCATCCTGTATCATGTATCAGTTTGTTTATGGTTTTGTCTGCGATTTTGCCAGTCTTATAAGTTGTACTATCGGCCTCTTTGACGGACAAACAAATGCGCAGGAGCCGCATTCGAAACAATCAAAAAGGTTATATTCCTTTGCCTCTTCATATCGCCCTTTCTCCGAAAGGATACTCAGCATAGAGGGCATGAGACCCATTGCACAGATATCTATACACCTGCCGCACCTTATACATGGACCAAAGTCCTCTGCATGGGTGACGCCTTCTTCGGGTATAACGAGTATTCCGGATGTGCCTTTCGTAACCGCTACGTCAAGAGTCGAAACGGCAAAACCCATCATAGGGCCACCCGATACCACCTTGCCGGCTTCTCCTTTGAATCCTCCGCATTGCTCGATGAGGTCGGAAATCATCGTCCCGATCTTTACCATTAGATTAGAAGGTTTGTTTATCCCTTCACCTGTTACGGTAACAACCCTCTCTATCAAGGGCTTTCCGTATCTTGCAGCCTCGTATACTGCAACAGCAGTCCCGACATTCTGAACAACTACGCCGACGTCCATAGGGAGTGCCCTCGGAGGTACCTCCCTGTCTGTGACTGCCTTAATAAGCATTTTTTCAGCACCCTGAGGATACTTAACCTCAAGTTCACATACCTTAATATTCGGTTCATTCTTTGCCGCTGCCTTCATCTTCTCTACAGCATCGGGCTTATTATTTTCTATCCCGATAAATCCCTTATTTATACCGAGTATCTTCATAAGAACCTTTAGACCTTCAATGATATCGGAAGGTCTCTCCAGCATTAACCTATAGTCTGCCGTGAGATAAGGTTCGCACTCTGCACCGTTTATGATTACCGTATCAATGGGTTTTTCCTTGGGGGGTGAGAGTTTTACCATGGTCGGGAATGCTGCACCGCCCATTCCCACGATACCTGCCGCCTTTATCTTCTCTTTAAGCTCCTCCGGAGAGAGTTTTAAATAATCCGGGTTGTCTTTGAGGGAAGTCCACTCTTCCTTGCCGTCATTTTCTATAACAATAGAGTTCACCATCCGGCCCATGGCATTAGGGAACTCTCCTATTGCTATTACCTTTCCGGATACGGATGAATGAACAGGGGCAGATACAAAACCTCCGGGCTCACCTATCAATTCGCCTTTTTTAACTTCCTGACCTATTGAAACTATCGGTTTGCATGGTGCTCCTAAATGCTGGCTTAGCGGAACCACAACCCTCTGAGGGGATTTTGCCTCGGTAATAGGTGCATTTTTAGAGAGTTCTTTCTTATCTGGCGGGTGGATGCCTCCTTTGAACGTTGCAAGTGCCATTATAAAAATTCCTCCATATTAGAGATCAGCGTTTGTGCTTAGTGTCTACTAAGATGAAAAACCAACACTACTTACCGGCACCGATAAGGCCAAAAAGCCTATAAGTTTTAACATTAATAATAGAAATATGTCAAGTCTTTGAGAAGGAAATGTTCTACCAAAATAGAAATGTCCTAATTCCAAGTGATGCTATACTGCCTCTTTTAAAAAAGGAGGCGAGATGGCAGGAAAGGACATTATCATGTTGCATCAAAGAGAATTAAAGCGGTTGCATGTAATCCACAGAGTGCTTGATGAGGCATTAAAGCAGGTAGAGGCAGCGGAGATACTCGAATTAAGCGATCGGCAGATAAGGAGGGTAGTAAATAAAGTCATTGCGACACCGCAGGGTGTATTAATTATTAAACTCAAAAATTGGAGATGATAAGGTAAAATACAAAAACCGGACATTTCTAAATTGGTAAGAATAGGACATTTCTAAATCGCCATAACAAACGTTTCGGATTCTTCTTGACTCAAGGCTTATAAGAAGAATAAAATCATGGTGGGCAGTCGCAGAATCGAACTGCGGACACGAGGCTTTTCAGGCCTCTGCTCTACCGACTGAGCTAACTGCCCATAGCATAAAGTTTAGGGTTAAAAGTTGTAAGATGCAAGTTAAGATGTACTGTTTCAGAACTTGAAACCGTTAACTTTCAGCTTTTAACTTTACACTTTTGAGTTTTTTATTGTCAAGATATGAAAAGAATTATATCGAATATGCTCTATCTTTACGGGCCTTCTATCCTTTCCGGATTGCTCCTGATCTTTTGCTTTCCAAAATTTGACTTTTTCCCTCTCGCATGGATTGCCCTTGTCCCGTTCCTCGTCTCCATATCGAATAAAAAGCCTGCCGAGGCATTCCGTGCGGGTTTTTTAATGGGTATCCCTTATTTTTTCGGTACCCTTTACTGGATTTACCATTCTATAAATCATTATGGGAATATCCCGTTTATTCCAAGCCTCGCAATAGTCCTTCTCCTCTGTTTGTATCTAAGTCTTTACACGGGTTTTTTTGCAGTGCTTTTTTCTTTAAAGATAGGCTCTGCCCGATTACCGGCAATGTTCATCGCACCGGTATTTTGGGTAACCATAGAGTTTATCCGTTCATATGCCCTCACGGGATTCCCATGGTCGAGCATCGGTTATTCTCAATATAAATTTCTGCCTGTAATCCAGTTCGCCGATATTACGGGAATATACGGCGTATCTTTTTTAGTGGTTGCCGTAAATGGTGCGGCTGCCGATTTTTTCATAATTAAACGGCGTCTTCGGGATATGCCTTTATTTTCTCTCTCCCAGACAATATCCGGGGCAGTGATCCTCTCTATCTCAACCATTGCCGTGTTTGCATACGGTTATTTTCGCCTTACCGAACATCGCCCCGGAAAACCTCTCCGTGCGAGCGTTATCCAGGGTAATATCGAACAGGATAAAAAATGGGATAGGGCATATCAGAGGGAGGTGTTTGACACGTATAAGGACCTATCCCTCGCAGCAAACGCTATGTCACCCGACTTAGTGGTGTGGCCTGAATCTTCCATTCCTTTTTATTTCAATTCAGATACGGAGCTTACGCAGGAACTATTCTCCCTCCAACAGACACTCGGTACTTATCTTTTATTCGGCAGTGTTCTAAAGAAAGAAGCGTCCGGGGGAGATGGTAAAAATCTCTTAACAAACAGCGCCGTGCTCCTTACACCCGATGGAAAACAGTCGTTTATTTATGATAAAATACATATAGTCCCTTTTGGTGAATACGTCCCCCTCAGAAAAATTCTGTTTTTCGTGGATAAGCTTGTTGCAGGTATAGGGGATTATGTTCCGGGCGAGTACTATCTCAGGGCCGAGACTCCCTTTGGAAGCTTTGGGGTACTTGTCTGCTATGAAATAATCTTCCCCGGCCTGGTAAGAAAATTTTATTCCAAGGGTGGGGACTTTATGGTAACCATAACAAACGATGCATGGTTCGGTAGAACGGCCGGCCCTTACCAGCATTTCAGTATGGCTGTTTTCCGTGCCGTTGAAAATAGAAAACCTGTAGTTAGGGCAGCGAATACGGGAGTTTCCGGCTTTATCGACAGCAGCGGCAGGATATTGGAAACGACACGGTTGTTCGAGACAACTGCCCGCACTGTGGCTTTGCTGACAGACAGGTCACGAAGTTTTTATTCCAGATACGGAGATCTTTTTTCGTATCTATGTATCGTGTCCACGGTTTTGTTATTAATAAATATTTCCCGGAGGTAATATGTTGATTCAGGCGGAACTAAAAGAAGAACTCTCGACTTTAAGGGTTATGGCAGACGCCCTTAGAGGTTATCTTTGATGTCGACGATCTTAGACGGGAAATAGAGAGCATAAATAAAGAACTCGCCATGGACTCTGTCTGGAACTCTCCCCAGAGGATGCAAGAATTGCAAAAAAGGAAGGCGCATGTAGAGGGTCTCTTTTTTCCTTTAGAGACTGTCTTCAACAAACTGCTGTATCTTGAAGAATCCATAAAAATACTGGACGAAGAAGACGGAGCAGTCTTTCTTCAGGAGATTCAGCAGGACATAAAAAAGTTGCAAGAAGATGTAAAGGATTTGGAACTCAGACACCTTTTATCCGGAGATACGGATAAAAACAATGCTATCGTATCTATACACCCGGGAGCAGGCGGTACCGAAAGTCAGGATTGGGCACAGATGCTTTTGAGAATGTATCTGCGCTGGGCGGAACGGCACCACTTTAGTACCGATCTTGTGGATATTCAACCCGGAGAAGAAGCAGGAATAAAAAGTGCGACAATAACAATAACCGGTCATTATGCCTACGGCTTTATGAGGGCCGAGGCAGGGGTTCACAGATTAGTAAGGATATCCCCTTACGATGCTAATAAGAGGCGACATACCTCTTTTGCCGCCATACTTGTCTATCCCGAGATTACAGAGGACATAACGATAGATATTAAACCCGAGGATATAAAGACAGATACTTTTAGGGCGTCCGGTGCCGGTGGACAGCACGTAAATAAAACCTCATCGGCTGTCAGGTTGACTCATATCCCTACAGGGATAGTCGTTACATGTCAGAACGAGCGTTCGCAGCATAGGAATAAAGCTACTGCTCTTAAGATTCTAAAGGCACGTTTATATGACCTATCTCTCAAGGAGCAGGAGACAAAAATTAAAGGGATGATCGGGGATAAAAAAGATATAGCATGGGGTAGTCAGATAAGGTCGTATGTTCTTCAACCGTATCGCATGGTCAAAGATCACAGAACGGGTCTCGAGATCGGTAATGTCGATTCCGTGCTTAACGGAGATATAGATGAATTTATAAAGGGATATTTAAAAAAGAAGAAAGGAAGTATTACTACTTCTTAATATTATATATTTAATAGTAGTAGTTAATAGTTGCTGTTAGTAAGTGCGAATATGTATTTTATATATATTTTTAGAGGGTTTTTGCTGTTAATAAATAAGATGGGTTTAGGACAATTATTTTAACAAAAAAATAATCGAAAAAAGAGAACAGTATATTAACAAAGTAACTGACAGCTTTCTTGCTTGTCTATATAAATATGAGATATAATAGACAACCATCCAAAGGGAGTTGCTAACATCTGTTGATAAATTGTTAATAACTATTGAGAGTAGGTAGATGAATATAGAAGAAATATGGGAGAAGAGTCTATTAAAGATAGAAGAGAAGATCGGCAGCAGTATATTCGAATTATGGATCAAACCTATAAAGCCCGTGCAATTAAAAGACCAGCAGGTAGTCCTGGAAGTTCCGAATAGATTTTTCAAGGAATGGATAGAGGATTACTATCCGATGTTGATAAATGAAGTGGTCGAAGGTATAGCAGGCTACCCTGTAACTTTTAAATATAAGATTGCGGAAAAAGAGACCGCCGATATAAAAAGGATAGAGGCCAGACTTGAAAACAGAAAAACGAAACTTGCAAGTAGAGGGATATATCTCAATCCAAAATATACGTTCGATAACTTCATAAGCGGACAAAGTAACCAATTTGCCGGGGCAGCGGCAAGGGCAGTGGCAGGTTCTCCGGGGAAAGTTTATAACCCGTTGTTTATTTACGGAGGCGTTGGATTGGGAAAAACCCATCTCGTTAGCGCAATAGGAAATACCGTAGCAGACAAAAGATCGGACTACAACGTGCTTTACGTATCGGCAGAGCAGTTTACGAACGAGGTGGTGACCTCGATCAGGCATCAGAAAATGGCAGAATTAAAAGAGAAATACCGAAGTCTCGATATGCTTTTGCTTGACGACATACAATTCATTCAGAATAAAGAGCAGACGCAGGAAGAGTTCTTTCACACGTTTAATGCCTTATACGAAAAGCAGAAACAGATAGTAATCTCGTGTGACAGGCCCCCGAGAGAGATAAAGGCTGTTACAGACAGGCTGCGGTCTCGCTTCAGTATGGGACTTATTGCCGATATACAGCCCCCGGAATTCGAGACAAGGATGGCTATTATTCATAAGAAAGCAGCGATAGAGAGAATAGCCCTCAATGAGGAAGTTATAAATTTTATTGCGGCAAGGATAAAAACAAATATCAGGGAACTCGAAGGTTGTCTGATACGGCTCGGTGCGCAGGCAGCACTGACAGGCAGCCCTATAGATCTTGACATGGCGAAAAGTGTTCTAAGGGATATTATCCAGGACGAAGAAAGACCGATAACAGTGGAACAGATACAGAAGACGGTATGCGAATACTTCGGCCTGAAGATGCAGGATCTAAAGGCGAGAAAGAGGACGAAGGAGATAGCCTTGCCGCGACAGATAGCAATGTATCTGGCAAAACAGCTTACCGGCGGCTCTCTGAGCGATATAGGTAAAAACATGGGCGGCAAAGACCACGCAACGGTTATTTATGCGTGCAAGCAGATAGAGGGCAGGAGAGCGAAAGACGATAACTTTAACAGGATGGTAGAGACCCTGTTGCATAAAATAAAACCTTAAGGAGGGGTTATGAAGTTGAGCGTTTCGAAGGAGGAACTTCAGGAAAAACTTTCAAACATCCAAAACATTGTCGAAAAAAGGAATACAATGCCGGTATTGAGCCACTTTCTTTTAGATGCGGGCAAGAAGGCGTCATACATCCTTGCCACCGACCTTGAGACTGCGATAAAAGAACCCTTACAGATAACCGTTGAAAAAGAGGGAAAACTGTGCATCCCGGCTCGGAAGATGCTGGAGATAGTTCGAGAGGTGGACGGAGAGATAACAATGGAATCCGAGGATGGACAGTGGCTTAAGGTAAGTTCGGGCATGAGCAAATTCAAGCTTGCCTGCCTCCCGGCAGGGGAATTTCCTGCATGGCCCGGGATGGAAAATGTGGAAGAAATGCAGATAGATATAAAGAACCTCGTCGAGATGATAGAAAAAAGTCTTTATGCAGCAGGAGAGAGCGATACACGGTATACGCTGAACGGTCTTCTATTTCATGTACGACAGAATAGCGATTCGATGACGGTTGTCGGTACGGACGGTCACAGGCTGGCCTCCATAAACAGGAAGATAGATACCCCCTTAAAAGAGGAGAAAAAGGTTATAGTTCCGAGAAAGGCGGCAGCCGAGGTAAGGAAATTTCTCGACAGGGATATGGATAAGCTCACGGTAGTGATCGGCAAGAACCATGTGATGTTCAAGATAGAAGATGTTCAGTTTCTGACAAGGCTGATAGAAGGAACATATCCGAACTATGAGCAGGTTATACCGCCGAATAACGAAAAGAAGATTTCGATAAACAGGGATGAGTTTATAAAGGCACTAAGAAGGGTCTCCGTAATGAGCAGGGAAAAGAGCAATGCCATTAAAGCCGATATCGCAGACGGGTCTCTGGCCTTCTCGGCCTCGAACCCCGATCTCGGGGAGGCAAAAGATGAAGTAAAAATAGAATATAACGGCGAGCCGTTAACATTGGGATTTAATGCAAAGTACCTTATAGATGCCCTGAGTGCCATGAATAAAGAAAAGGTTGTTTTTGAACTTCAGGATTCGTTAAGCCCGACATTGTTAAAGGAAGAGGGCGATGATGATTATAAATGTGTAATAATGCCGGTGAGGATATGAAAAAAGGATACACGATACACGATATACGATGCAGGATACAAGGATTTTAGTCATGAATCGTGTATCATGAATCATGCATCATGAGTTTGAGAGAGGAATAGATGGAAGATAAGGAACAGGTAAATCAGGATACAGAGACATACGGTGCAGAGGATATAAAAATACTGAAAGGCCTTAGTGCCGTAAGAAAAAGGCCTGCGATGTATATCGGTTCGACAGGCCCGGATGGCTTACATCACCTTGTATATGAAGTAGTGGATAACAGCGTTGATGAATCCCTCGCAGGGTATTGCAACAACATAGAGGTAACGCTTCATCACGATGGGAGCTGTACGGTTATAGATGATGGAAGGGGCATACCGACAGACCCGCATCCCGGAGACCCTGAAGGTAGGACCGCTGCAGAGATAGCCCTTACGGAACTTCACGCCGGCGGAAAATTCGAATCAAAGGCCTATAAGATTTCCGGAGGACTGCATGGAGTCGGGGTTTCGGTTGTAAATGCCTTATCCGAGTGGCTTGACATGGAGATAAAGCAAAACGGAAAGGTATTCCAGCAGCATTTCGACAGGGGAGAACCTTCCGGTTCGCTTACCCTTGTTGGAAAGACCAGAGGCAGAGGGACTAAGATTACATTCAAACCGGATCCCGATGTATTTGAGACAACAGAGTTCAGCTATGACATCCTCTCACAGAGGTTAAGGGAGATCGCATTTCTTAACAGCGGCTTAAAGATAACGATTCTCGATGAGAGAACAGATAAAAAGCAGGAGTTTATTTATAAAGGCGGGATTGTTTCGTTTGTGGAACACTTGAACAAGAATAAGTCCCCGCTGCATCCAAAACCCATATATGTTTCGGGAGAAAAGGATAATATCTTTGCCGAGGTTGCCCTGCAATACAATGACGGTTATGCAGAGAATATATTTACCTATGCAAACAATATAAACACAAAAGAAGGCGGGACGCATCTCATTGGATTTAAGGCTGCTCTGACCAGAACGGCCAATAGCTATGCGACTTCCTCGGGCCTTCTGAAAAACGGCAAGGAGGCATCGCTCTCCGGTGAGGATATAAGAGAAGGACTTACGGCAGTGATCAGCGTAAAACTGCACAACCCTCAATTTGAAGGTCAGACAAAGATGAAGCTTGGGAACAGCGAGGTAAAGGGAATAATCGAGTCTATCGTCAACGATGCACTCGGAACATACTTTGAAGAAAACCCTTCTGTTACAAGAAAGATAATAGAAAAGGCATTACAGGCAGCAAGGGCAAGAGAGGCTGCGAGAAAGGCAAGGGAGCTGACGCGGAGAAAGGGTGCACTCGAAGACACGGGACTGCCGGGAAAGCTTGCCGATTGTTCGGAGAAAGACCCTGCCTTATCGGAATTATTCATTGTTGAGGGCGACTCGGCAGGGGGTTCTGCAAAACAGGGACGCGATAGGCGTACTCAGGCGATACTGCCTCTCAGGGGAAAGATACTCAATGTAGAAAAGGCAAGATTCGATAAGATGCTTGCATCGGAAGAGATAAGAATACTTATAACGGCACTGGGAACAAGCGTCGGCACGGAGGATTTCGATATAAATAAGATCCGTTATCATAAGGTAATACTTATGACAGATGCCGATGTTGACGGCGCACATATAAGGACATTGCTCCTTACATTCTTTTACAGGCAGATGCCGCAGGTAATCGAAAAAGGCTATCTTTATATTGCCCAGCCGCCGTTATTTAAGGTAAAGAAAGGCAAGACGGAAAAGTATGTCCAGAACGAGACAGAGATGCAGAACATGCTCTTTGAACTTGCAGCGGACGATTTAATGATCCCGATAAAAGGACAGACTATAAAGGGCAAGGCATTAATCCCTTATTTGAAGAGGCTCTCGAAGTATGAGAGATTAAGGGAATGGTTCGGCAGAAGAAGAAAATCGCCGGAGGTTTTGAGCCGGCTCCTGAAGGCAGGGATAAATAAGGAGATGTTAAAGGATCAAAAGACCGTTGAAAAACTTTTGTCCGGGATTAAGAAAGAGATGCCGGACATTTCTATAGGCGAGATTACCCCTGACGAAGAGCATCAGGCATATAGTGTCGAGATAAGGCACCATAACACTAAGGTTGTGGTGGATACAAATTTTTTGATGTCCCCGGAATTTAAGGAACTCGAAAATCTTTACGGTATTATAAGAGACCTCGGAGAGCCGCCGCATAATGCCGAGACGAAAGAAGGATTGAAGATGCTGAACTCGAGCGAAGAACTTCTCGACCATATATTCGGTGTCGCTAAAAAGGGGCTTACGATCCAGAGGTATAAAGGCCTCGGAGAGATGAATCCACATCAGTTGTGGGAGACTACAATGGATTCCGAAAAGAGGACGCTGCTTCAGGTAGCTGTCGAAGATACGGTCCAGTCAGACGAGATTTTTACTATCCTCATGGGCGATCAGGTGGAACCGAGAAAAGATTTTATTACCAGACACGCCTTAGAGGCGAGGAATATAGATATCTAATTGCCTCTTCTTGCATGATGTTGTAGGTGACCCATAAGGTGAAAATAGGCGTCACCCCAGCGTGATGAGGTGCAAGGAAACAAGGTTGGGTAATTTTACCAAGCCAAATTCTATGGGTATTTTCACTCGAAATTATCATATTTCCCCCAGTCAAAAC
>JACQXD010000021.1 GCA_016208875.1 Nitrospirota bacterium | reverse complement strand
GGGGGAATATTAAGTCACGTAGGGGATTTTTCTCTCCGATGGGTATTATTTCTATTTACAACTGGATTAAAACGAGGGGTTACAATGTAGATTTCCTTGATACACAATTTGGAGATTTCGATGCCGAAACATTAAAGGCACATTTGAAAAATAAGAGATATGATGTTGTCGGCATGTCGGTATTTACCCCGACTGCGGATTATGCCTTTCAAACGGCAAAGCTCGTAAAAGAGGCATTGCCTCAGTGTAAAGTTGTAATGGGTAATATACATGTTACATTGCTTCCCGAATTGAGCATGAATCAATGTCCGGAACTCGATTTCATTGTCATGCAGGAAGGTGAATTTACTATGGACGAACTTTTATATGCACTGGCAAATGGTAATAACCGGGCCGATATCTCAGGCATTGTCTATAGAGACGGCAGCAATATTATTATTATTAATCCTTCCCGGTCCTTGATCGAAAATCTCGATGTCCTGCCTCTCGGATTCTATAATGATCTGGACATTATACGTTACACACCTCAGATTACCCAATACATAAGGCTTCCACATTATCCGATTTTCACCCAGAGGGGTTGTCCCTATAGCTGTTTATATTGCAGCGCTTCAAAAATCTTAGGAAAAAAATTCAGGTATTATAGTCCATTGAGGATTATAGAGGAATTAAAAATTTTGAAATATGAGAAAAAGGCCAGAGGATTTTACTTTCAGGACTCGACATTCACGACAAACCGGAAATTTGTCGTAGAACTTATGAAACTTATGATCAAAGAAGACCTCGGTTTGTCCTGGGTATGTAATACCCGTGCAGATTGTGTCGATTCCGAACTTCTGGAACTGATGTATAAAGCAGGATGCAGACAGATTTCTCTTGGAATAGAATCCGGCAATCAGGAGTCACTTGATTTAGTGAACAAAAAAACAACGGTTGAAAAACAGACAAGGGGAGTAGAATTAATTAAAAAAGCCGGCATGCGATATATAAATAATTTCATTATCGGTCTTCCGGGCGAAGATGAAGATATGGTCCGTAATACCATACATTATGCAAAAAAACTTGGTGCTTATATCGCCCTATTCTGGATTCCCGTTCCCTACCCCGGAACGGCTCTCTTTGAAGTTTGCAAGAAAGAAGGTTCCCTGCGCGCAACCAGTAAGTGGGCCGATTATTTAGCCTTTAATTACAACAATCCTGTTTATATTAATCCAGCCCTTCGCACAATGGATGATATTAAAAAACTATTCAGAGGATTTAGAATTTTGTTGGAAATAATTATTGAAAGGATTACAAAGATATTTGGAGACAAAGTGACCAGTCGGATAGGGGAGAAATGAAGAAGAAAAGTATAAGATATTTCTCATTTATCTTAATTGTAGAGATTATATTTCTCTTGAGTGGTTGTGATGGGATCACCTATCCCGAATTCTCTATACTTTCTTCGAGTAGATACTCGCCGAAGGCTCCGGATTTCAATATCTTGCTTACGTCTTCAGATATAAAAAGGGACTATGAAGAAATTGCAGTCATAAATGTTCGGTCATCGTCATGGACTAAGATTGATAAAATTAACGAAACGTTGAGAAAGACCGCCGGGAAACTGGGTGCCGATGCGGTAATTCGCATTAACTATGGACATGAAGGTATGTGGGGAAGTCCGACGGCTATAGGTATTGCAGTGCATTTCAAGGATTAAGGTTTTGGAATGTTTGATTTTAAACCTGATGATCCTTTTGACTTAAAAAATATGATAATAAAATTCAACTCCTTCAGGGAAATCTGATAAGAAGTGACTTATGAATTTATACCGTTTGAAAAAATATGACATTAAACCGAAGGAACCATGTTTTTGACAAAATTGGGGAAGATATTGCTATTGATTATTGTTTTACTTGTCAGTGTGAACATATTGTCTTCCAAATCATATGCTTTTTTAGATGTTAAATGTGTAGTTGGAAACTGTGAGGAAGGATATGGAACTGCGCTATTTGCTGATAACTATTTATATTCTGGCCAGTGGAAGGATTTTAATGCAAATGGGCAAGGGAATATAAAATTCATCGATGGCGCCGAATATTTTGGGGGATGGAAAAATGGGCTGCCAGACGGATATGGAGAGTATTCTCAACAGGGAGTTGATCTTATAAAGGGGATTTTCAATTCCGGCTATCTAACCTCAGGATTTGCCAGATATATGGTCCGGGATAAGTTTGATCCGGTTACCACAATTTATACAAGATACACTCAACGCGAAATGTTCGAAAGGATACTGCTAAACACTTTTATAATCATTTGTGTTTCTTTTTTATGTATTTTAATGGGGGCTATAATTTATTTGCTTGCTATTCAAGGTGGAATTCAACACCCTTATTTTGTTGTTGGCGCCGGTTACTTTATCGGTTTAAGTGTCCTTCTTTCAACATGGAGAACGTCTGAGTACCTATTCGGTCATTGTGGGGTAATGTTGGCGCTAACCCTGGCCACAATGCTGATTTTTGTGTTATTCAAAGCAAAAACGATAAAGATGTTTCTCGTAGAGCATAGATATATATTTTCTTTACGTGCATTAACCATGTTTGTATTGCTGACAGTGTTTATTGGGGCGGTTGTTTTCTCATTTCATTTTAAGCCGGTTGGGTATGTTGTTGATATGCCTGGAAGAGATATCAGCAGTTTGCACAGCGGCGCATACGCCAACTTCGCAAGATATATTAATGACCATGATAGAATTCCTATTTCTCAGATGTCTTATGCTCAAAGTTTATTGGCTGCAATCCCTGGTTTTATGGGATTCATGCATCCGTTTTTTTCATTATATCTTTGGCTAAGCTTATCTATTTTGATTTGCTCTCTTATGGTCTTGGGGTTTTTGAGGCATTTTAAGTTATCGGCCGTTTGGGATAAGATCGGTCTTGGCATTTTATGGATCGGTAATCCTGCCCTCTCATTTATACCTTACAATATTGCTGAACCGATGTTATTTACCAGTTATACGGATATTATTTTTACTTTTGCCAGTTTTGTTATTGCCATAATATGGGCATATCATCTTGTTTTGGGAGGCGTCCGCTCAAAAACAATCTTTTTTGCATTCATTTGTTGTATGACCTTAACCTGGCATATAACCGGCGCTCAGAATATCATTCTCTTTGGAATATTAATGATAACTGTTCTATTCAACACGATCAGGAAAGGGCAATCATTTAAACCGCAAGTAATTGTCTTAATGATTTTTTTAATTTTTACACTTTTTGGAAGCAGGCAGGGAGGATTATTAACCCCTTATGAGCTTAGAGAAAAGACGGAATTGCCTTTTACCGGGGATAGTAGATCTTTCTCAATGGCCGACAGGTATGCCCAACAACGACAAGTCTTAATTCTCCCTTTGCTGACATATCATGCTGGCTTTAGAGATGAAATTGTTAATTGGAATGAGACAGACGTACGTGCATTTGCAGAACGAAAGACGGATATTTTAAGCTTGTCCAAATTGATATTGATTGCAGAGAGAAATTTTATTGAGTCACTGAAAACAATATTTTTCCCTTTAGCCGGGATAGTGCTATCGCTCTATTTTTTGTTGAACAAAAAAGCATCTTCAATGCAAGATGACTGGAGATTTTTTGTGCATTCTGTTGCAATCATTTTTTTCTTTGGTTATATAATAGCTTTTTCTTTCGTATTTAATGAGTATGATTGGGATTTTAAATCGAATATGACAAGATTTCTCTATCCGGGTTCTCTATGTGGTATGATGTGCTTTGTGATATCAACGAATTGTCTTGTATCTAAGATAGGAAGAAGACTTGTAGCGAATACGTTAATAGCTGCTCTATTTTTTATTATTACCGTAGGCCCAATTTCTAAATTGATTTATACTCTTATTGCAAATATTCAAAATACAAATTATCTGACTTTCTATGAAAAATTAATTATATTGTTTGTATCGATCGGGGTTAGATGAAAGCGAGGGGATGGTGGATGAAAAACAGTAGAACGGGTCAAATTGTTTTATCGGCAGTGGTACTATTATTGACTATTTTTTGAATATTAAAGAAGAGATATAAAATGATAAATGGCAAAAGCATAATGAGGAAGTATTGCTCGGAAGTTTTTACTGCGACAAACAAGGCATCACAAACAATATACATTTTTATATTGCTTCTGTTGATCTTTTTTTTATTCCTTGATTTTTTTACAAAGGGTTATGTTTTAGGCGGTACTTATGACAGGCGCGATACCATAATACCGGTTAATATACTATTTCAAAAGGCATTTCAGAATTTAGAAATTCCTCAGTGGAATTCATTTATTTTTTGCGGTAACACGCTTTTTTCCAGAGTTGCATATACCTTTTTCTATCCCCTAAACTGGATCGTATGGTCATTCCCTGTAAAATATTTTGAATACGCGACAACCGCAGCCTCGATTGGCCATTTTTTTCTTGCAGGATATTTTGCCTTCCTGTTATTTCGAGAAGTTATTCAGGATGATTTCTGGGCTTTTTGCGGCGCAGTGTCCTATCTATTTTCATCAACATCGACCATACACTTACTTCATAGTTTGGAAGGTTATTCTACTTTTTTATATCTGCCGGCTATTTTGTATGTTGCGGCAACTTCTCATAAAAGAGGACCGATTGCCAATTTTATACTCCACACAATTTTATGGACGCTCCTGTTGTTGGCAGGCATGACGCAATACATCATATATTGTCTGGGTTTCATCATTCTCTTTGTGGTCTATAGCGGAACTATCGGCGACGGTATCCAAGATAAACCAGACCGTAGGCTCTGGTTTATTGTCGCAGCCAGCATTGTAACGGCGTTTTTTATCGCCGCAGTTCGCTATGTCCCTTTCTATTTCACAACCGTCGAAAATCCCTTATTGACGGTATCTTATGAGACATTCTTAAGAGATAACATTACGCCTCCGGAAGCCCTGTTGCGTTATTTTATGCCGAATTTCTTCGAATGGCATTTTTTTAACACATATTCAGGAGTATTTTTTGCTTTTTTAGGCATATATTCGATTCTGTTCATCCATGCCAAAAAAACCCTATTCTATAAATTAGCAACGCTCCTTATTATCCTGACGGTGCTGGGGACTCCTCTTGCTTACATCCATTTTGTATTGACTGGCAAAACCAATCTTTCTTTTAACGTCATAGTCGACTTTATAACACTGTGCACTTCCGTCCTGGCAGGGTACGCAGGCAAGATAATCTTCGAAAACAAAAGGCACGTGCGCCGTTTTGTCCTTTTCTCTTCCTTTCTATTTGTCCTTGTTTTGTTCTTTGCTTTTATCAGTTATTACAATATGGAGAGAGACGCCTTAAGGTCCGGGGGTAAGGCCGCTCTTATGCATTTCATCACGTTCTTTTTTATTCTTATGGGACTGTTCTTTGTCTTGAGGATAAAATGGCAATGGAGAGAAGCGGCTTTCAAGTTGATGTTTATTATCTTCCTGGCTGTGGACCTGCTCATTTTTGCTAAAGGCGATAAGAAAGGCCAGAACCCATTTATGGTAGAGGAGACTTTGTTCAAGACCTCAGATCGAGAAAGAGCTGTTGCCTCGGCGTTCAAATCAAGCGGACAGAACTTTCGTATTTTAGGATTGAGCGACGGGACATTGGATGACCGTGGGATAGCCTTAGGCTTGTACAACAACTCCGGATACGATAACATTCTGCCTTATTATATTCAGATGCTTTACGGCTATCCGTATGTCGTCCCGAGGGACAGGGCAAGGCAGCTCAGGCCTTATAATCCAAAGGCGCTGCAGTTGACCGCCACGCGCTTTGTTGTCGAAAACGATGGGATATATGAAATACAGGGGAGCCTTCCCAGATATTCGTTGTATGACGATTTTGTCGTTCTCAAGGACGACAGGGCTGCGTTGGAGGCGTTGCTCGGGCCTGCTGGTGACATCGATGCGCAAAAAAAGGTAGTTCTGAGTGATCTTCCGGAACTGGAGATCCGGCAAACAGGGAAAAGAGGGGTAGTAAGACTTGTCGCGGAGAATCTCAACGATATTGCCTTTGAAACGGATGCGCCCGGGAATTCCCTTCTCCTGTTGAACGACAGCTTTGCCGATGGCTGGACCGCGTCTATTGACAGAAATAAAACGAAGATTATAAGGGCAAATTATGCCTTCCGTGCGGTTGCAGTGCCGGCAGGAGTTCATAGAATTAAGTTTTCGTATAGTGCAAAGGGATATGCGGCAGGAAAGACGATCAGCATTTTGTCACTGGCGGGTTTTCTGATCATAGTGGGATGGTTTGTTGTCCAGCGTGTGCGCAAACGTGTATCTGTTGCTGTAGAACGCGTGCGGTGAGAGAACAAATTGAGAGAAGAAATTGTTGTTTCAACGGCAACTTTTTAATAAAATGATAGTTGTGCGTAATAATAAAATCAAACATTTTGTTCCGATGGCAATAGCATTAATAATATTAGCCTTATTTTTAAATAAAGGGCTAATATTTGGAGAAAAATTTTTTTCATATGATACGCTTGTGTCTTATGGGGGATATCATTATTTTGTAAAATGTTTGATAGGTGGAGAGATACCCTATTGGAATTTTTACTCAATAACTGGTATGCCATTTTATCCAGTAGTGTCTCATATAGGATTGCTGGATCCATTAATAATCCCGGGTTTGATCCTCCATTGGGCGAAGGTTTTATCCATAACAAATTCATATGTCCTGTTCATATTTCTGAGATGTGTGGTTTTTGTTATTGGATTATATTTCCTTCTTTATGAAATATCTCGATGCAAATTTTCTTCGTTATTTGCTTCTGGAGTTATGTTATGTGCTTTTTTCCCATCTTTCTACAGGCAGGCATGGAGTCTTTATGTAGTATTATTAACGCCATTGAGCATGCTATTAATTCTTAAGATGAGTAATGGGAATGCGACCAGGCGAACAGTTATTTTATCAATACTGTCATTGGCGCTTTTTGCAGGCATCAGTGTAAATATATACATCCCGTCTTTCTACTTTTTCAATGTCCTGATTTTCTGTTTTTCTCTCGTTCTGTTTGGAATGGTTAAGCCGATGGAAGTAATGAATAAGATAATCAGGGATAAAAAAATTCTGTTTTCGCTCTTTGGAGGATTCGTATGTTTCGTGATGATCAGCTGGCCTGCAATTGCCTTGATATTGAATGACGGGGGTAAAGGTTCTGAAATATTTCCCAGTAGTAGGGTTCTCTCATGTATTAAATCGGGCGGCTTCAAAAAAATAATTGCATCAGATTTGGAAGTATCTATGCTTTCAGGTAATCTGGCAAATAATAAGGCGACCTTCGTAACAAAGGCGAATATAGTAAATGTATTATTCCCGGATCTATTGAAAAGTATTCCATCGCTTGAATATGAAATAGCAGACGTATACGTCTATATAGGCATACTTTCACTTATTATTATTATCTATGGTATTGCAAAATCGAATTCTCAATACAAGAAACTGGCTGTATTTTGTGCTTTGGTCATGTTTGTAAATATTTATAATCCGATATGGTCACAACAATATAATGTAATTCAAAAAGCGTTCAATTTTATTTTCCCTCCCCTTGGTATGATCAGGTCAAGAAATGCAGAAATGGCTTTTTTTATGCTGTATATAGCTATATTATTGGCTCTCGGAATGAAGGAAGTCTATCATTCGCAAAAAGACAAGATAAATAACCCTTTAATATATATTTCAGGTTTTCTCATTTTACTAACCAAACTGGTAATTGCCTATTATTACGAAAGCGTATATATAGTATCAAGATATGATCTATTGGTTTTGCTGTCCTTAGCAGTCATTATGGGAATAACAGTCATTTTCAAAAGAATTAACCCGCATTTGCTCACCTGGACACTAATTTTAATGATTTTTTTTGATTTAGGCTTTTACAATCTGATGTATCAGGACAGTAATTTTAAGTATGTATTACTGTATGATAAAAAACCGAGCTTTGAATATTATGATGCTGATTATCCCAGCTATCTCAAAAATGTGCCCCTCTATAGAGAGCCTTTTTCATTCCCGCAGTACTTTAAGCCGTTTACTTTTCAGGAATATCTTCAGCAAGAGTTTGGAGCATTGTCGAGAGTAGTTGAACATACCGTAATTACCACGAAGAGATATTACGATCTGATTACCCATGCGCCTACTCAAAATCTTTTTGTGCTAACCGGAATTACAGATCCAATCGTAAAATTCTATCCGGTTGAGTCCGTAGTGAAGGCGACAAAGCGGGACATTTTCAATATATTGACGACCCCGAATCCATCGGTTGCTGAAAAACTGTTTATTGAAACGGAGAACAATCAAATTGCCCCCGGCAGTAACACCGCTATTGCCGATCTTGATTCGTATGAAACAACATATGATTTGGAGCCACAGTACATATGGCAGTACTATATGATGAACAGGGCTGATATTGAACGGAGGCGTGCAGAGTCTATAAGATTTATTAAATCAGATATACATGAAATCAGTGATATTGCTATGACTAATAATTCTTTTAGCCTGAAAATTACAGCGGATAATGATGGATACGTATATCTGAATGATAGCTGGAGCAAACACTGGAAAGCTTTTGACGGCAACAAGGAATTGCCTATAAAAATTGCTAATTACAATTACAAGTCTGTTTTTCTTGAAAAAGGGCGGCATATTGTTAAGTTTTCATATGAACCTGCACATGTAAAGCATGCATATTTCTTTTATATATTAGGAATTGTGCTTATTGTTTCAGTAATTAGTATAATATTTATACAAGATATATTATTGAAGATAATGCGGTATCCGAGATACCGTTGATTAAGATTTATCGCTTTTTAAAACGGATACTAAAAGTCAACTGTGCAAATTAAATATTGCATCATTATAGGTTCATCCAGAGGACTCGGGGCTGCCCTTGTTGAAGAATTTCTCAAACAAACCCCGTATCGGATTATCGGTATCGCCAGGACAAAACTTGAGAATATAAAAAATCACGAACAATGGATTGCATCGGGCAGATACCGCCATATTGAAATGGATATTGCCTCTCCACTATGCCGTGAGGTTTTAAAAGATATTTCTATGACGTTATCTCCCAACTCTGTGTGTGTTATCTTCAATTCCGCTCATATAGAAAAGGATATTAATAAAGATCAAACTATTAATTATACCGCCTTCGATAATGTAAACCGCGTGGGAATTAACGGCATCGGGAATATTCTATTTGCCTTTGAACCGCACTTGCTGAAATATGGAGGCATTTTTGTGGGAATATCTTCTTTGTGGGGTAATGTACCGCCTCTTTATCTGCCTTATCTCGCATATCCCGCATCAAAGGCGTATCTTAATATGGCACTTAAATGTTTAAGGGTTGCATGGCGTAAGAGCGTTAAGATTACGGCAGTGAATATCGGCAATATAAAAAATGACGGAGATGTAAGATTACCGAAGTGGTTTATTCCAACTTATTCTATGGGCGCGAAAAAAATAGTCGCTGCAATTCTCAGGGATCGTCCTCCGCGGGTTATTAATTACCCTTTCTGGCATTTTTTTATTTATAATTATGTGCTGAGATTCATTCCCGAGATTGCATATTCGTGGATATTCGGATTATATTTAAAGCTCGAGTCCAAAAAGAAATGCAAAAGGTAGAACAAAAAACGGTTATAGTTTTTGTTATATTTAAATAGTGAAAAATATTTTAGATAGACTCAGAGCCGGGCTGAAGAATGAATTTATCTTCGGTATTCTGGTCATATCCGGAATAATGGTATTATATTATCCGGTATTCCCCAGACTCTTTTTCTCTCGGCAGTACGCCTTTGGCGGGGATTCATATTTCTACTGGTCTTTCAAGTATATGATCCTTTACTCTATCAAGTATTTCAATTCGCTGCCGTGGTGGGATCCTACAAGCTGGGGCGGTTATCCCCTTTATTATCACTTCCTTTCAGGCTGGAGTAACTATCTTGGCCCCTATTATCTACCCTCGTTAATACTGTTTAAAATCATCAGCCTATTCACCGATATAAGTATTAACGGGTATATAATCTTTCACCAGACCATTTATATAGTTCTTTTAAATATGATAGCCGTCTACCTGATCTCACGAGAATTGGTTACAAATAGGATAGCTGCCATATTGCCGGTATTTATCTTTGCATTCTCTTATTTTCAACTCATGAATTTTCACGACTTCTATGCATTTGAGGCAATGGTGGCCCCATTATTCTATATATTTGCTCTCATACGACTTAACAATAGAAGGACAAAGGGCAGCCTTATATTATTCTTGTTATTCCTCGGTTTATATTTAGCGAGCCTTCAGAACGGAATTCTTATGTCGGCCTTTTACTGGAGCGTGATATTCACCTTCTTGTTATTGATATTCAATGTAAGTCTGATAAAAGATGCTTACCGTATATTCATGGAAATGATACGGCCGTTTAGGGGCAAAATAATCGCCGTTCTATTGGTATTATTAATAATATCCGGATTCGTTGCTTCATGGCTACCTTTTCATTACAATGCAGGGCACGTTATTAAGTACCGGGGCGGTGAGGGTAACAAGCCTTTAGCTTATGACGCTACAGGATTGGTTACGGATTATTATCTTCCTATTGTTTCATCGGAGGTCTGGAGCGTATTTCTTAATTGGACGCCTTTTTCCGAAATACACGATGCCTTCATGAGATTTACATGGGACGGACATCAAAATCGTTATATCGGTCTTGCAACGCTTCCGTTGATTATTACCGCACTTACACTGTGTTTAAAGAATCGCTACGTTTATATCTTATTCCTTACTTACTTTTTTTGTAATGCCGTTATTATTTATGCTACCGATAACATTGTCTATAAGATATTAACCGATAATTCGGATATCTTTCGGAATGTAGCAAATATGTCAACTATCTTTCCCAGAGGAGGACCACCTTTATTCTTAATCTTTCTCTCGGTCATTGGACTGGACAAATTATTAAAAATCTCTGCGCACAATGAACTATCCATACACGAGAGAAGTATCCGATTCGAAAATCTTTTTAAGGGATTTTTGACGGTTCTTCTATTAGCCGGATGTATTCTCATTGTCGCCAACATATTGAGTGCACTGTCGCCGATGCTTTTCTGGGTTCGACATTCGCTCGGGCATATAGGCATTTATTTACTGATATTCACCTTTCTCTGCCGGATATTATTTATATCGAATGATAAGGTTATCAGAAGGGCCGTAATATCCTGTCTGTTTATTTTTACCTTTACCGATTTAACGGTAGCCGCGTCATCTTACATTCTAAAGCAGCCGGATCAAGTTCCCGAGGAGAAAGGCAGGTACGTCGGCGTGCATATCGCGTTCCCTTATGAGGACGTGGCGGCAAGAGGCATGACCATTCCCGACAATGTTGTTTTTAAGCCTATTACTTCCGAGGCGGAAAGCATGTTCCCCAAAGATTATTTTGGGATTTATCATAACTCCAATAGAATTAGCTGGACTATAAAGGAGTGGATGTTCCTGGCTTCGAGAGAGGACGGCCGAAGGTTTTTATTAAATTGGAATCCACAGGCTATCAGAATGACAAAGTATCCTGATTTCAGATTTTTCAGGAACGGCTATTATCTGCCCTTTGAAAGGATAAAGGAATTAGACGGTGACAGGTCTATTTATTATGCTGACCCATTATTTTATCTGCATGATGAACAACCGGTAAGGTCTAAGAATGCAGATCCGAGGGAACAGGTTTTTGGTTCTTACGAATTAAAGGAATACACGTTTAATAAGGTTGTTATGCAAGGCAGTACGGATAAGAGCGGTTTTCTCTACTTCCTCGACAACTACGACAGGTTCTGGTCTGCATATGTTGACGGCAAAAGGGTCAAGGTTCATAGGGCTAATTTTACCCATAAGGCTATCGAATTACCTGCCGGGACCCATAATATTGTTTGGGTTTATAATCCCTATCCCGTTAAATCGGCTTATTTAGGTTTTTATCTGATTCTTATAATACTCTTTGTTGTTCTGCTTTATTCCGGGTCTCAAGGGCGAAAGAAAATAGAAACAATCCCTGACGCATCGTCAGCAGAATGATTAAAAACAAAGTAGAAAATATCCTGGATAGCATAAAAAAAGAGCCTTCCAAAATCTTTGGTAATGAATTAATCTTCGGTGTTCTGGTCATATCCTCCATACTAATATTGAATTATTTCGTTTTCTCGCGGCGGTTTTTTTCAGGAGAATATATTTTTGCAGGGGATACATATATTTATTGGTCGTTTAAATATTTTATTCTTTACTCGATCAAACAGTTCAATTCTTTGCCCTGGTGGGACCCTACAAGTTGGGGTGGTTATCCCCTTTATTATCACTTCCTTTCAGGCTGGAGTAACTATCTGGGGCCTTATTACCTGCCCTCATTGATATTGTTTAAAATTCTCAGTCTCCTTACCGATATGAGCATCAACAGTTATATCATCTTTCATCAGACCATCTATATAGTTCTTTTGAATATGATAGCCGTCTACTTGATATCGAGGGAACTGGTTTCAAGCAGGATAGCGGCTATTTTGCCGGTATTTGTTTTCTCATTCTCTTATTTTCAGTTATTGAACTTTCACGACTTTTATGCATTTGAGGCAATGGTTGCCCCTCTTTTTTATCTATTTGCATTAATACGTCTTAATAACAATAGGACTAAGGGCAACCTGATATTATTTTTGTTATTCCTCGGGTTGTTTTTTGCGAGCCTTCAGAACGGAATTCTTATGTCGGCCTTTTACTGGAGCGTGATATTCACCTTTTTGCTTTTGATATTCAACATAAGCCTGATAAGGGATGCCTATCGTTTATTCCTTGGATTAATAAAACCGTTAAGGGGCAAAATTATAGGAGGTCTTTTAATATTATTGATAATATCGGGTCTTACGGCTTCGTGGCTCCCCTTTCATTACAATGCAGGTCATATTCTAAAGTATCGTGGAGGGACCGATGGGAAAAACCCCATGATTTATGAGGAAGCAGGGGGGATTACAGAGGATTTTCGTGTCCCCTTTGCTACAACAGAAAGCTGGACTGCGGTGGTAAGCTGGTTACCCTTCCCGGAGGTGCACGACGTTTTCCTAAGATTTGCATGGAGCAATCACGACAATAGGTATATCGGCCTTGCAACACTGCCATTGATACTTACTGCACTTTTATCATGTTTAAGAAACCGCTATATCTACGTCTTATTTCTTACATATTTTCTTTGTAATGCCTTTATTATTTATGCTGTTGACAATATAGTTTATAAGGTATTGACGGATAACTCCGATATATTTCGCAATATTACGAATATGGCGACTATTTTCCCGAGAGGAGGGCCTCTCTTATTTTTAATATTCCTTGCAGCTATCGGGCTTGATAGGTTACTGAGGAGCGGTTCCGATACCGGGTCAACGGATCCGGATTACATTGAGGTCGGGTATTTCTTTAAAAAATCGCTATTGCTCCTATCGGGAACGGGTATTGTCCTTATTGCAGCAGGCATTATAAACGATTCCTCGTCCCAGTTTTACTGGATGCGTCGAACGCTGTTTCATATGGGCATCTACCTACTGATGTTCACTTTTATTTGTAGAATATTGTTTATGTCGGACAGCAAAATCGTGAAGACAGTATTGTCTTTATGTCTGATCGCTCTTACTTTTATGGATTTAAATGCATCTACTTCTGCCCACATAGAAAACAGGCGCAATGTCCCTCTCGAAGATTACGCACAACGCATAGTATACCCATTTAGGGAATTGGCAGCAAGGGGTATGGATATCCCTGATGATTCGGTCTTTAAGCCGATCTTTTCCGAGGCAGAAAGGATGTTTCCTGAAAATTATCAGGGGCTTTATCACAATGCGTGGTGGCCTAATTGGTCAACAAAAGAATGGCTTACATTGGCGACAAGGGAGACGGGTGAGATTTTTTTACCTAATTGGAAACCCGAAATAATGCCTAATGGCTCAAAGGCAGGCAGGATGATAAGGTATCCTGCCTTCATGTTGTTCCGCAATGGTTATTACCTGCCGTTTATGAAGATAAAGGAACTGGATACCGACCGGACGATACAAAGGAGTCAGCCGCTGTTTTACCTGCATGATGAACAATTGGTAAATTTCAAAAATGCAGACCCACGTGAACCCGTTGCATGGGGATACGGGATAAAAGAATATACGCCTAACAAAGTCGTTATCGGTATAAGAAGCGATAAAGACGGTTTTCTATACTTCCTCGACAACTATGACAGATTCTGGTCTGCTTATGTTGACGGAAAGAAGACAAAGGTACACAGGGCCAATTTCACCTTCAAGGCAATCGAGTTGCCGGCAGGTGAGCATACCGTTCAATGGATATATAATCCCTATCCGGTGAAAATGGTTTACGGTATCTTTTATCTATGCATGGGAATGTACCTGGTATATTATTTTCTCAATAGAGAACAACTTAAGCCGGAAAATGCCCCTCAGAAAATGGATTAAGAGCGTTAATTTTGCGATAGAGGGGATACTTCATGCAGCGAAGACCCAGCGGCATCTGAGGTATCATTTCTACAGTGCTGCCGTTGTGCTTCTCTTGAGTTATATCGTAGGTGTCACACGTACGGAATTTCTGATAATTGCCCTTTCGGTGATAGCCGTGCTCCTTGCAGAAATGTTTAATACCTCTATAGAGGCGATAGCCGACATAATGTCTCCGGGACATAATGAAAAAGTGCGTGCGGTAAAGGACATAGCTGCCGGTGCAGTATTTTTAACGGCATTTGGAGTTGCATTCATAGGCTATATCATTTTATTTCCTTATATACGTGATATTTTTGATAAAGGACTTCACATAACAAAACACTCAAAGGAAGATATCGCTATCATCTCATTTATAATCGTGCTTATACTTGTGGTGATAACGAAGGCCTCTTTCGGAAAGGGTCATCCATTAAGCGGAGGCATGCCGAGCGGGCATGCCGCACTCGCATTTTCAGCCTGGGTTGCAATAACGTATATAACGGAGAACTTCATCGCGTCACTGCTCTGTTTTATCCTTGCGGTGTTGATCGCACAGAGCAGGATCGTAAGAAAGGTTCACAATAAGTGGGAGGTAATTCTCGGCAGCCTCATGGGGGCAGTAGTGACCTTTCTGCTTTTCCGGCTCTTTTCGTAATCCCCTAACCCTATCCCCTTTGTAAGGGGATTTAGCTAATAACCTCTACCTTATTTCTCCCCTTCTCAATGGCAAGGAATAGTGCCTTCTCTGCCGACTGGATCAGTTCTTCAGGGGATTGTCCTTTGAACTCAAGCATCCCTATGCTTGCAGTGATCTTGCCGTTAGGCTGGGATTCCTCTTTAAGAAACGGATAATCATGTATTATGGAAAGAAATCTTTTACAGAGGCTCACGCCCGAAGAGAGAAGCGTATTCGTAAGTATCAATGCAAAGGCGTCGCCTCCGTATCTCACAACCACATCCGAGCCTCTTATATTTTTCCTCAGAAGATCACCTATCTTTCTAAGGACGAGATTACTGTAGTATTCTCCGTGTTTATCTACATAATGGCCGAAGTGGTCTACGTCCAGGACGGCAAGGACTAACGGAAATTTATATCTTTTGGCTCTGGTGGTTTCCTGGGCAAGCCTTATCTGAAAATATCTGTGGTTGAAGAGACCTGTTATTTCGTCTATCAGTCCGGCCCTTTTTGGTAGTAAAACCTCAAGGTCTCTCAAATGGTTTATCAGCTCTTTTGAACTGAGTGCATCTTTTCTCAAAATCCTTTCGATCTGTCCTGCCATACGGAGACTCTCATCAGATGAAAGCGTAGTTGACGTAAGGGCGAAAATCGGAATGCCCTTTGTGGCAGGGTTTTCTTTAAAATTTTTGATAAGGTTAAACCCATCTTCGGGGATATTCAAGTCAATGATAGTCACATTAGGCTTAGTTGCAAGGGCCAGATCAATGCCTCCTTCGGCATCGGAGGCGAATTGCGTAAGAAATCCTTCACCGATGAATATCTCATTTAGATAATCCTGGGTATTTTTATCATCGGTAACCGTAAGTATGGTTACGGGGAAACGCCTCTTCTTTGTCGCTAAAGACAACTCTCCCAGTCTACCGAGAAGGACGGCCTTATCCACAGGCTTTACGAGATAATCGGCAGCGCCGAGGGCAAAGCCGAGCTCTTTGTTATCTATTATCGAATGTATGATTACGGGTATATCGCTTGTTTTCGGGTCTGCCTTTAGAGATTGCAGAACCTCCCATCCGTCTTTTTTGGGAAGCATTATATCGAGGGTTATTACAAAGGGCTGAAGTTCCCTTGCCTTCTCTATAGCCTCTATGCCGTCATATGCATGTGCCACTCTGTATCCTGCCCTCGTAAGATGAATGGTTAATAATTCCGATGTGGGCAGGTCATCCTCCACAACAAGGACCTGCGGGGCATTCTCGTCCGCCCATGCAAATGTAGACACTGCTTCAGGCAATACCTGCTTTTTACCAATGGCTGTTTTAGGTAGAACGACTACCGGTAGATAGAAGTTAAACACGCTCCCTTTACCGTAGGTGCTTTCTACATCTATATGTCCGCCGTGTAGTTCGACAAGCCTTTTGGTTAGGGACAGCCCCAGCCCTGTTCCCTCGGTTGATCTCGATTGGTCGACTTGTTCGAACTCCTCAAATATCTTCTCTTTATCATCTGGCTTTATACCGATGCCTTCATCCCAGACAGAGACCTTAAGAAACTCGGTGCCCTGAGGGGCCCATGGGAAAATGTCTTTATTCGTTAATTTCTCTGCCCTTATACCTGTCTTCCCATTATCCGGTGTGAACTTTATGGCATTGGATAAAAGATTATAGAGAACCTGTTTAAACTTGACCCTGTCGGCAGTAAAGTCCGCATTACCGCTGATGTCGCTTTTTACCTCTATAAGCTTTTTATCGGCGAGGGGCTTTATCACAGATATTACTTCATCGATCACATCCTTTAGCGTAAACGATTCATATGAAAGTTCTACCTTTCCCGACTCTATCTTTGCGAGGTCCAATACATTATTTACAAGATGGAGAAGATGTCTGCCCGAGGTGTGAATATTGGTTATATATTTCTCCTGTTTCTCATTGACGTCTCCAAATGTTTTGTCGAGGAGAATCTCGGAAAATCCCATTATGGAATGGAGCGGTGTTCTCAGTTCATGGCTCATACTGGCAATAAAGCGTGCCTTTACTTCGTTGGCCCTTCGAAGCTCTCTGTTTATTTTATCGAGTTCTTTTGTTCGCTCTAAAACCTTATCTTCAAGCCTCTCGTTAAGTTCGCTTAATTCCCTGTTCTTTTCTTCAAGTTCTCTTCTAAGGTGTTTTTCGACTGTAATATCTTTACTGACCCCGACTGTGCCGATAATCTTTCCTGTCCTGTCCCTGAGCTGTGAAATAGTAAGGTTTATATCAACCTGTGTTCCATCCTTTCTCAACAATACAGTCTCATGGTTATGTACGGCGCCTATCTTTTTTAGGATATCGGCGATCTTATTTCTTTCATCCGCATTTACATAAAAATCGGATGCCGTTTTTCCGGCAACCTCATCTTTTTTATAACCGAGAATCCTTTCTCCGCCCATTGAAAACTCCACAATCCTGCCTTCGGTATCGGTCGTAGCTATCATATCCTCCGAATCGTTGAGCACGCTCTGAAGATAACTCGTTGTTTTATCGAGTTCATGGATGTTCATATATAGCTCGTCAAGGATTTTGGATTTTTCTATTGCCTGTGCCGCCTTAGCCCCAAAAAGCTGTATGAGGTTTTTATGCCTCTCTGTAAATTCTCTCGGCCTGAAATCATCTATGTAAAGTATGCCGACCACACCGCCATCGAGAAAAAGCGGACATGCAAGGAGTGATTTTATCCCTTCCTTCAATATCTTTGTGCCTGCAAAGAGAGGTTCCTTCTCTATATTTTGAAACTCAACACACCCTGTTGCTTTTAAGATATAAGATGTCAGTCCCGTGTCCCTCGGTCTCCATCGCGGTTCTTTAAAAAACTCCGGACTCAAACCACTATGGGCTACCATTACCATTTCCGCGCGTTCAACGAGGGCAATGCTTCCGGCATGTGCCTCTGTAAGTTCCATAGCAGACAGGAGCACCTTATCTAAAACCTCTTTCAGGTTTCTGGCCTTTGTAAGGAGGAGACCACTCTGATAAAGGACATCCATGTCATTTTTCGCCATCTGATGTCTCCTCACGATCTCCCAGAGGAACTTAGCACTTGTGCCTTCGATAACCTCTACGGAATGGGGGGCGGTGTCTTTAATAAGTGCGGACACCTCCGGTTTCCCTGTGGCGTTTATCATAATTTCGGGGTTTCGGCTGTAGAGATCCTTTATATCGGCTGCAATAAAGATATCCCACTCCTTTGCAAGGCGAAGGCCCTGTGCCTTTCCGTCTTTATCCGTTATGCCGACTACCTTTACCTCGCCGTTGGTATGAAATACATCGAGCAATGAGCTTCCACCCTTACCCGCACCGACTATGGCAATCTTAATCATTTAAACACCTCCCAAAATCCCTTCAATAATCAGTTCAAAGTTAACATTGGAAAATTAGCAATTTACTATCTTTTTCTCATCATTTCGATAAATCTCTGCAGAAGGGTAGGGTCCCATTGGCCCGAAGACATTTCGGTATCCATCCTTCCGAGTGCCTCCTCCACAGATGCCGGTTTCCTGTACGGTCTCTCGGAGACCATCGCATCAAAGCTGTCCACTATCGCCAATATCCTTGCCATAAGAGGTATATTCTCACTCTTTAGTCCATCAGGGGAACCTGTCCCGTCCCATCTTTCATGATGGTGCCTGATGGTCGGAAGAATTGCACTGAGGGACCGCAGCGGACTGCATATCTTTTCGCCTATTACAGTGTGTTGCTCTATGTGCTCTAATTCCTCTTTTGTTAGAATGCCTGCCTTGTTGAGTACATAATCCCCTATCCCTATCTTGCCTATATCGTGAAGTCTGCCTGTCTTTCGGATAAGGTACTGTTCCTTCTCCGACAGCCCGATAAATGCAGCAAACTCAGCCGAGAGGTCAGCAACCCTTTCCGAATGTCCCTTCGTATAAGGATCTTTGGATTCGAGGGCCACTGCCAATGTAAGAATAACACTTTCCGAATGGTCAAGTTGTTCTTGAAGTCTTTTTAATTTTAGGAGTGAGCGAACCCTCGTTACGAGTTCAAGAGAGTTGAAAGGTTTGTTCAAGAAGTCATCCGCACCGGCCTCGATACCTGCTATCTTGTCTTCCATCTCGGACAGGGAGGTTACAAGGATTACCGGAAAGAATCTTGTGCCGTAACTTTCTTTTAGTTTTTTACAGAGATCATAGCCGCTTATGCCGGGCATCATCACATCGAGGATGGCTAAATCAGGGGAGAAACCCTTGACAACTTGCAGGGCATCTGCGGCATTTTGAGCAGTGAGAACATTGTAGCCCTCTCTCTCAAAGATAGCCTCCGTCAGCTCCAGATGGACTTTTAGGTCATCCACAATGAGGATAGAATCCTTTTCCTCTTCCATCAAACATTTAGGAGGATTTGTCACGATAAATAATTAAAACACCTGCTCAAGGTATTTGTCAACAGATGTTTGTCAACAGAGGGTTGCTCCTTTGTGTGATTCTATACGGCATGAGTATTTCAGAAAATATTCGGACGTAAATCTGTTATAATCATACGATGTTTGAAGTGATAATTCTCGGAATTGTTCAGAGACTGACCGAGTTTCTGCCTGTCAGCAGCACCGCGTGGATATGATATTTCTCTTAAAGGGTCTCTTCCTGTGGATTGTGGAGGGTATAACCGAATTCATTCCCGTCTCAGCCACCGGCCACCTGATCCTTGCCGGCGACTTTCTCGGTTTCGCGGACGAAAAGGCAAAGGTCTTTGAGGTGTTCATTCAGTTGGGGGCGATCCTCTCGGTACTATGGCTCTACAGGAAAAAGATATTTAGCGTGGTGAAGGAGCTTCCGACCCGCAAAGAGGCACGCTCCCTTGTGAGCAATATAATCATTGCGTTCCTTCCGGCTGCATTCATCGGCCTGCCGGCGCATAAGGCTATAAAGACCTATCTCTTTAATCCGATTACAGTTGCAGCGGCTCTTATTGCAGGAGGGATTGCGATCCTGCTGATCGAACGGATGAGCCATGCATCACACACAAAGGATGTAGACAAGATAACGCTGACACAGGCGATAAAGGTGGGTATTGCTCAGTGTCTATCCCTTTTTCCGGGAGTCTCGCGTTCAGGGGCTACGATCATGGGCGGCCTGCTTATCGGATTTGACAGAAGGGTTGCAGTAGAATTTTCCTTCTTTCTCGCTATCCCGACCATGTTTGCGGCAACCGGGTACGATCTACTTTCTAACCTGCATGCCCTCTCACCCTCGGATGTCCCGCTCTTTGCCGTAGGATTTATTACATCGTTTTTTTCCGCACTGGTCGTTATAAAGTCATTTCTCAAATATGTCTCACGCCATGATTTCTCGTATTTTGCATATTACCGAATAGTATTCGGCCTGCTCGTTCTGGCCTTTTACTGGTATAGGGGGTGGAAGTTCTGACATGGCTGTTCCCGTAGAAAACACGTGATGGAATGGAAACACCATTTTGTGTATTATAGATTTATGCTTGCGGTCTCAATAATTATAGGGTTATGGTTGAAAGGATAAAGAGGATAAGAGAGGAAGTTCTGGGCGTCGTCTCTATCATGGGGGGGATATACCTTTTACTCAGCCTTATAACGCACAAAAAATGGGACCCTTCTTTTTTCACATATACTACCTCTCCGGTTAAAAACTACGGCGGAATAATAGGTGCATATTTATCGGATACCGTATTAGTAATTGTAGGTATCACGGCATTTGCGATACCGGTACTTATAGGCGTATACGGGGTTAGGAGACTTCTTGGAAAAGAGGGACATAGGGTACATACCATCGGTGCATTACTCTTTATTTTCTCATCTTCGATCCTTTTGTCCCTCACAACGGCAACGTTCGGATTTAAGTTAGAGGACAATCCTGGGGGTATGATAGGACTTCTAATCGCGGATTTCATAAAGAATCTTCTATCGGTTCCAGGGGCATATATATTCTCATTAGCGATATTCTTATCTTCCATAATACTCCTGAGTCCTGTCTCACTCATATCTATGGCGATGGGAAGAAAAAAGGAAAAGGTATTAGATGAGGAACAGGAAAAACCATTAATCGAAGAACAGACTGTTCTTTATGACACAGAGCCCTTAGAGCCTCTAATAGAACCCGCTGTTCAGCCCGATCCCGAACCTTTGTCTTTATTCAAGCCGGAGACGTTAAAGAAAAGTAAGACAGGGGGTTACGAACTTCCTCCTGTAGATATCTTGAACCTCTATGATTCAGGGATAAGGCCGACAAAGGATGAACTCCTTACAAGTTCTTCTCTTCTTATTCAGAAGCTCAGCGATTTCGATGTAGAGGGGAAGGTCATACAGGTGCAGGCAGGACCCGTGGTCACAATGTATGAATTCGAGCCTGCTCCCGGTGTAAAGATAAATAGGGTCGTCTCACTCTCGGATGATCTTGCCCTTGCACTTAAGGCTCAGGGTGTGAGGGTTTCTCCTATTTCGGGCAAGGCAGCGATAGGGATTGAGGTGCCGAACAGGCAGCGAGAGACGGTATCGTTGAGGGATATAATATCTTCCGATAATTTCAAGAAAAGCCATTCAAGGCTGACACTCGCACTGGGTAAAGATATATTCGGGAATCCCGTAGTCTCGGATCTGGCAAGGATGCCTCATCTCCTTGTCGCAGGTGCAACGGGTTCCGGAAAGAGTGTATCTATAAACTCAATGGTGATGAGTATCCTTTATAAGGCTACTCCAAAGCAGGTAAAGATGCTTATGATAGACCCTAAGCTCCTCGAACTTTCTTCATATGAGGGAATCCCCCATCTTATTTCTCCTGTTATAACAAACCCTAAAGAGGCGGCAGAGGCATTGAGAAAGATGGTGTTCGAGATGGAAAGCAGGTACAGGCTGCTCGCAGAGAAGGGGACTAAAAACATAGATACCTTCAACAAACTTGTCCCGGACGAAGAACAACTACCGTATATAATAGTTTTCATTGATGAACTCGCAGACCTGATGTTCGCATCCGCCAACGAAGTGGAGGACGCAATCGCAAGGCTTGCACAGATGGCAAGGGCTTCCGGCATACATCTTATACTCGCAACGCAGAGGCCGTCGGTAGACGTTATCACAGGAGTTATAAAGGCTAATTTCCCTGCGAGGATATCATTTCAGGTTACCACAAGAATAGATTCGAGGACGATACTCGATGCTCAGGGCGCGGAACAACTCCTCGGCAGGGGTGACATGCTCTTTATGCTTCCGGGGATAAAGATAGTACGCGTGCATGGGGCATTGGTGACTGAAGAAGAGGTAAAGGCAGTCACCGATTTTATCAGGGCGCAGGAGGCCCCGGACTATTCCATGTTCGAGAGTTTACGGATAGAAGAACCTGCGGATGACGAGCTATCTCCCGATAGAGACGAGATGTACCAAAGGGTTGTTGAATACGGAGAGTCCGTAGGGGAGGTATCCATATCATCCATACAGAGGAGATTTAAGATAGGTTATAACAAGGCCGCGCGCATTATGGAGCTTATGGAAGAAGACGGTTTGGTGGGCACTCCGAAGGGAGCCGGAAAACCGAGGGATTTTTTAAGACGGAGAAGGTAAGCGGGGAGATGTGGAATTTTGCTACAATAAACAATTATTGAGATTCAACCTGAGTAATAGTGCAATTAATGGAGAGGTGCCAGAGTGGTTGATCGGGGCGGTCTCGAAAACCGTTGTGGGGGTGACTCCACCGGGGGTTCAAATCCCTCCCTCTCCGCCAGTTAAAAAAGGTGAAACAAAAAGTGAAAGTTAAGGGGAGAAAAAAAGAGTTAACATATCTTGACAGAAATTTTCTGTATCGTATAACTTATGTATTACGGTAATCTATAACAAGGGTTAGTTTTACTTACTATGTCCCCATATCTATGGGACATTAAGAATATAAATAAAAACTTTTATAAGGAGGAAATAACCATGAAGCCGAGTGAAAGAGAGGCAGAGTATATCGCAAGGATGGAATTCGATAAAAAGAAGAAACTTGAGGAAGAAAAACACAAAAAACTTAAGACAGACGAAAAGAAAAAGCTGAAGGAACTCCATTATATGAGATGCCCTAAATGCGGGATGGAATTGATCGAGATTGATTATAAAAGCATAAAGGTAGATAAATGCTCGGAATGCGAAGGGATATGGCTCGATGCGGGAGAACTGGATTCTGTTGCAAAACTTGAAAAATCAGGGATTGATAAGTTGTTCGGCGTATTTAAAAAGTAAAAATTAGGTTACGTAGATTTAACGAAAAAGGCCCTTACCACGAAGATTAATTATTAAATTTTCAATACCCCACAGTATAAAAGCATAAAGGTAGATAAATGCTCGGAATGCGAAGGGATATGGCTCGATGCGGGAGAACTGGATTCTGTTGCAACACTTGAAAAATCAGGGATTGATAAGTTGTTCGGCGTATTTAAAAAGTAAAAATTAGGTTACGTAGATTTAACGAAAAAGGCCCTTACCACGAAGATTAATTATTCCGGCAAGGGTCTTTTTGTCTTTTTCAATCGCATTTTTTGCGGTCATATAAAACATTAGGAAGGTTTATTTATAAGGTTATGCGCTGGCATCAGAGAGAGATAGAAGACGTATTAGAACAGTTGAATTCCTCGTTAAAGGGACTTTCTTCCGGGGACGTACAGAAACGCCTTAAAGAATACGGCCCGAATGAATTAAAGGAGAAAAAGAAGAAGACTGTTTTCATGATTCTGCTCGACCAGTTCAGGGACTTTATGATCCTTGTCCTCATTGCTGCTGCGATCATATCCGGGATCATCGGAGAACCTTCCGACACGATTGCCATAATCGTAATAGTTATACTTAATGCCGTTATAGGATTTATTCAGGAATACAGGGCTGAGAAGGCAATGGCAGCCCTCAAGAAGATGGCAACCCCTACACTCACCGTAATAAGAGACGGCAGACATGCTAACGTTTCTGCCTCTGAAATCGTTCCCGGAGATATCGTAACCCTTGAAGCAGGAAGATTCGTGCCGGCAGATATGAGACTTATAGAGGCTGCTCAATTGAAGATGGAAGAGGCTGCCCTTACAGGAGAGTCTGTAGCCGTGGAAAAGCATACAAAGGCATTACACGATGAAATGCTGCCTCTGGGTGACAGAAAAAACATGGTCTATAAAGGCACAATGGTTTCTTATGGAAGGGGAATAGGTACGGTTATAGCGACAGGTATGGATACGGAACTCGGTAAGATCGCTACAATGCTTCAGGAAGAAGAAGAGGTGAAGACGCCTCTTCAGAAAAGGCTTGCCGTGTTTGGTCAAAAGCTCGCAATCGCCGTTCTCGCTATATGTGCGATTGTTTTTGGTATCGGGGTTATGAGGGGTGAACCGCCGCTATTAATGTTACTCACGGCCATATCGCTTGCCGTTGCAGCGATACCGGAGGCACTTCCGGCCGTAATTACCATTTCTCTTGCCCTCGGTGCAAAGAAGATGATAAGGCAGAATGCACTGGTGCGAAAGCTGCCTGCCGTCGAAACCCTCGGTTCGGTAACATACATATGCTCCGATAAGACAGGCACCCTTACGTTGAACAAGATGATGGTGGAGGAGATTTATGTTAACGGTCAGGTGATTAGCTCTCAGCCGTCAGTTATCAGCAATCAGCTATCTGATTCCGCAATCCGCAATCCGCAATCCGCAATCTGCAATCGTTCACCCATTCACCAACTAATGACTGCCCTTTCCCTTAACAATGATGTGGCTATTGATAAGGACGGAAATGTTATCGGAGACCCGACGGAAACAGCGATTTTTTCGTTTGCAAAAGACGCGGAATACGATAAAAGAGAGATCGAAGAGTATTTTCCGCGGGTTGCAGAGATCCCCTTCGATTCCGATAGAAAATGCATGACAACGTTCCACAGGATGCCGGATACACGATACACGATACACCCCCCTCTGTCCCTCCTTGATAAGGGGGGAATTGAAGGGGGGTATCGTGAATCATGCATCATGAATCATGCATCCTTTATCTCTTTTACCAAAGGTGCGGTCGAGGTGCTTATAGACAAATCCAACGGTATCCTGACATCCGAAGGCATAAAGGCAATAGATAAAGAAGAGATTCAACGCATAACCGAAAAGATGGCTGCCGATGGATTGAGGGTGCTTAGTTTTGCGATGAGGGGATGGGATGCATTACCACGTGATATAAATCCGGAGAATGCAGAAGCAGACCTTACAATTCTCGGTCTTGTCGGTATAATGGATCCTCCGAGGGAAGAGGCAAAAGATGCGGTCTCGTTGTGCAAGAGTGCAGGGATAAAGCCTGTGATGATCACAGGGGACCATCCGATTACTGCATGGGCGATTGCAAAGAGGATAGGGATGCTCGGCGAACATGATGATGTGATAACAGGAAGGGAACTCGAAAGGCTTTCTCTCGATAGATTTGAAAACGAGGTGGAGCATATAAGCGTTTATGCACGGGTTGCACCGGAGCAGAAATTAAAGATAGTAAAGGCACTTCAGGATAGGGGGCAGTTTGTCGCTATGACCGGCGACGGCGTCAATGACGCACCGGCATTAAAGAGAGCGGATATCGGAATAGCGATGGGAATTACCGGAACGGATGTGGCAAAGGAATCGGCTCATATGATACTCCTCGACGATAATTTTGCAACGATTGTTAAAGCGGTAAAGGAGGGGAGGAAGATATACGACAATATCAGGAAATTTGCAAAATACCTCCTTTCGACAAATTCAGGCGAGATATGGACGTTGTTCCTCGCCCCCCTCGTAGGACTCCCGATCCCGCTGCTGCCTATCCATATACTCTGGATAAATCTTATGACCGACGGACTGCCTGCGCTGGCGTTATCCGTCGAGCCTGCGGAAAGCGATGTGATGAAAAGGCCGCCGAGGGATCCGAAGGAAAGCATATTTGCCGGTGGATTGGGGCTTCATGCCGTATGGGTAGGTCTTTTAATGGCAGGTGTTGTCTTATTTGTTCAGGCATGGGCGATTAAGATCGGCAATTCACATTGGCAGACAATGGTATTTACTGTTTTATGCCTTACACAACTCGGTCATGTCCTTGCTATAAGATCCGAAAAAGAATCGCTGTTTAAGATCGGGATATTTTCGAATAAACCTCTCCTCGGGGCAGTTATCCTTAGTTTCGGGTTTCAGCTTGCAACTATCTATGTCCCTTTTTTAAATCCCATATTCAAGACCCAGTCATTGAGTTTTAATGAAATGCTGTTTACATTCGGCATATCGTCTGTGGTATTCTTTGCAGTGGAGGTAGAAAAATTATTCAGGAGGAGAAAGAGATAAAAGACGGATTTGAGCGTATTAAAGGCGAGACAGGGTTAAAACTTTATTCGATAAAGTAGTTATGATCCCGGAAGCGGGGAGAAAAATCGGATTTCGCAGGAATGCAAGGGAGTAAAAAAACATACATTTTTGGTAACATAGAGCAGTCACGCAATATAAGTGGGGAAGATAATGAATGGAGAATCATTTTGTTTACGGGTAACGACCAACTTAAGACCAATACGGAATGCAGTGTAGATTTTTTAAGGCGGCGTAATGAGAGGAACTAGGTAATGAGAGAGATAGACAGGATATTGCAGCAAATAGAAAAACATATTAAAGAAGATACTTATGAACAAATTGAAACCGATAAGATCGAACTAAAAGACCTTTCGACCGGTGATGACTGGAAAGAACTTTATAAATCGGTTTGCGCCTTTCTCAATACGAGGGGAGGCATAATTGTGATTGGAATAAAAGAGGATACTAAACAAAAGCAATTTAGGTTTACCAAATTTAATCCTAACAATGAGAGTAAGGTAAAACAACTGCCCGCCCGATTCACCGATGATGAATACAGAGAATTAGATTTAAGTGAATTTATCAGACCTGATCTAATGGAATTACACTCATTTTTGGACGGTCTGGTGTGCATAATATTTATTGAGAAATTACCTGACGAACAAAAGTATGTTTTATACAATAGGGAAGCTTATGAAAGGCAACTGACCGGTGATAAGCGTATTCCCGAAGATAAAATCAAGGCACAAAAAGAACTGAAGATAGAATTGCAAAAAGCAAGAGAATTGCAGTTCATTCCAAATGCAACCCTTGATGAACTGGATATCGATAAGCTTAATGAATACATTCTGAGATTAAACAAAGATGTCAAAGTAGAAACTTTAAAGCCCGATATTCCTTCCGCATTATCTTTTCTTAGTCGCAAAAAATTTGTCAGAGATAATAATCCCACTTTATTAGGTATGCTCGTTTGTGGCAAACACATATATGATTATGTAGGAGGTCGTTGTCAGATTGATTGTTTTTTCGATACGGGCATTGAAGTAGCTAATGACAAAAAGGTTTATAAGGACAATATAATTAGTTTAATGGAAAACTGTATCGGTTTTGTTTTTGGCAAAACAGGTACAGGCATTAAAACAGAAAAAGGAGGCTCTGTATTATTTGAATATCCTGAAAGAGTTATTCGTGAAACAGTCAACAATGCTTTAGCTCATCGTGATTATAGTAATGACAGATTTGCCAATATAACAATTATTCCCAATAAGCATATTGAAATAAGAAATCCCGGGAAATTTAAACAAGAGCAATTATTGCGATCCGATGAGGCTATTCCGGTAAGAAGGATTATACCTATTCCAAAAGCCCAAAATCCTAATCTGGCAGATGTTTTGAAATCTTTTGACCGATGGGAAGGTAAAGGGTGGGGCATGTCTACCCTAACAAATTTTGCCCTTGCTAATTCTATAGATATTCCCTATTACAGATTATATGCTGAAAATGATATTGGTTTATTTATTCAAAAGGGTAAAGTGTTAGATGATGAAATGATTATTTGGATAAATAGCTTTTCAAAATACATTATACACAAGACGAGCGGAAGAGAATTGACAAATGAACAAAAAACTGTACTTGCTTATTTTTATAAGTCGGAATTGTTAAACAAATCGGAACGATACACGATATTGCTTACGCCTGATAATAACCATTACGAAGTCATCAATGATTTAGAAGCTTATGGCATTATTATGAAACTCTCTTCGAGTCCTGCTTTGTATCCTGTATATATTGTTGACAGAAATTTAACTAAAAGGGAATTCTCAACAGAAATGAGGGAAATTTTCGGGGGAGCATATGATGATCTTAATAATGAATACAAAGTAATTCTTGAGGCAATTTACCAGCATAATGAATTCAGCATGACTGCTGAAGTTAGCGCTAACCTTATCGGAAACTATTTATATCTTAGAGATAAAAAAGCTGTTACTAACATTAAAGATTATGACATATTTAAAAGACAAATGAGATATAGGATTAATAGATTGGAAAAGGACGGTTATATAATCAGAAAGGGAAAGCCTTATAGCCCCCAATATCTAATAAACAAATTATTTTCAAGGAAACCTTCATTGTTTGATAATGAAAATTACGAATGAGACCCCGCTTCAACGGCAATCAGAATATCGGATAAAGGCTATCACGGAGATAAATATGTTTCGGATGAATCAAAGAATAGTATGAAAATATCTTGGAGGAAGAAATGGCGGATGTGGTGATTGAAACGGATTTAGAGGATGTAAAATTTCTTAGACGAGGAAAGGTGCGGGATGTTTATGAGGTTGATAATCATCTTCTAATTATTGCTACAGACAGGATATCTGCATTTGATGTAGTGCTTCCAAATGGGATTAAAGATAAAGGGAGGGTCTTAACGCAGATTTCCATATACTGGTTCAATCAGATGAAGGATATTATCGAAAACCATATTGTTGCAACCGATGTAAAAGACTATCCGCAGGTCTTGCACAAATACAAAAATATTCTCGAAGGAAGGAGTATGCTTGTAAAAAAGGCAGAGCCCATGCCTGTTGAATGCATTGTCAGAGGATACCTTTCCGGCTCGGGGTGGAAGGAATATAAAAAATCGGGTATAGTCTGCGGTATAAATCTTCCTAAAGGGCTTGTAGAATCGTCGCGTCTCGACGAGCCCATATTCACTCCAAGCACAAAGGCTGAGGAGGGTCATGACATAAACATAAGCTTTGATGAGATGAAAAAGATCGTGGGTGAAGAAAAGGCTGTAAGGCTCAAGGATTCGAGTCTTACGGTTTATAAAAGGGCAAGGGAGTTGGCAGAGAAAAAGGGAGTGATAATCGCAGATACAAAAATGGAATTCGGCCTATTAAAAGAGTCAAAGGGTCAAAGAGTCAAAGGGTCAAAGGGTCAAGAAGTATCAAAGGATCAAAGTGTCAAAGGGTCAGAGCATGAAGAAGATAAATTAATCCTCATAGACGAACTCCTTACGCCTGATTCATCGAGGTTCTGGGCGATAAAAGATTATAAGCCGGGAAAGGGACAGGACAGCTACGATAAACAGATCGTAAGGGACTATCTTCTGACCCTCGACTGGGACCAGACATATCCGGGGCCGCGTCTTCCTGATGAGATTGTGGAAAAGACCGCCGGAAGATACAGAGAGATACTCTCTATCCTTACGGTTTGAGTTTAAGATTTGATCAAAGAGCTGTTCCCCATAACTCTACTTGAACTTTTTTATTTTTTTGATATGATTTAGAAAAAAGATGGGTTCTGTCGAGGGACGCGTATGTATGCTGCACTTATCTTAAGAGTTAAGAGAAGGTCAACGTATGTCTGATAATATTTCTCAAAAGTTAGTCCATATCCCTGCAGGTACCGTTGTTCTCGAAGGTTTTCTCTCCCTTCCTGAGGGGGCAATGTCTATTGTTGTATTTGCCCATGGAAGTGGAAGCAGCAGGCATAGCCGGAGGAATAAATTTGTTGCCGATAAACTTCTGGAGGCCGGTATCGGCACGCTTCTTTTTGACCTGCTTACCGAGGAGGAAGACACAGTATACGAAACCCGTTTTGATATTTCTCTTCTCGCAGATCGTCTGAAAGACACAACCCGATGGGTCATAAGTGAAAAGCAAACAGGGAATCTCAATATCGGTTATTTTGGGGCAAGCACAGGGGCTGCTGCTGCCATAAAGGCTGCAGCGGATATCGGTACGGTCATAGGTGCAATCGTATCTCGGGGCGGTCGTCCCGACCTTGCAGAGCAGGCGTTGGGGCGTATAAAATCTCCGATCCTCCTGATCGTGGGAGGATATGACGATGTTGTAATCGAGCTCAATAGACAGGCATACAGGCTGATTAAGGCTGAAAAGGAAATGAAAATTATTCCCGGTGCGACACACCTGTTTGAGGAGACCGGGGCATTGGAAAAGGTAGCTCTCTTAGCGGCTGAGTGGTTTAAGTTGCATCTCCTAATAGAGAAAGTGAAGCCTTAATAAAAAATCTTTCATCAAATGTACTTCCAGTATAATTGACGTATCCTGCCGCTAAATTTTATCATAATTAACTATGTTGGAACCGGAAAAGCAGCTTGAGATCGTCAAAAGGGGTGCGGTTGAGATAATCATCGAGAAGGATCTGCTTCAGAAACTCGAAATATCCTGCAAAGAAAGCAGACCTCTCAAGGTTAAGGCAGGATTCGATCCCACGGCCCCCGATATACATCTTGGACATACCGTGCTTCTTGAGAAGATGCGACAGTTTCAGGAACTCGGGCATGAGGTAATATTTTTGATCGGAGATTTTACAGGCATGATAGGCGACCCGACCGGAAGGTCCGAGACAAGGAAACCGTTGACGAGAGAAGACGTGCTGAAAAACGCCGATACTTATAAAGAACAGATATTTAAGATATTAGAGCCCGAAAAGACAAAGGTCGTATTCAACAGCGAGTGGCTTGCAAAGATGAATGTTATGGATATTGTAAGGCTCGGCTCTATGCAGACGGTCGCAAGGATGCTCGAAAGAGAGGATTTTAAGAAACGTTTCGAAACCCAGCAGGACATAACCATACTCGAATTCTACTATCCCCTATTCCAGGCATATGATTCCGTTTATCTAAAGGCCGACGTAGAGCTTGGAGGCACGGACCAGAAATTCAATATCCTCATGGGAAGGACATTGCAGAGAAAGTTTGGAGTCGAGGAACAAGCAGTCGTTCTGATGCCGCTCCTTGAGGGATTGGACGGTGTGAACAAGATGTCAAAGAGCCTTGGGAATTATATCGGGATTACGGAGACTTCAAAGGAAATGTTCGGGAAATTGATGTCCATAGGCGATGCCCTTATGCTCAGATACTATGAACTTCTGAGTCATATATCTTTGGAAGAACTCGGAGAACTTAAGGATGGGATAAAAAAGGGAAGCGTCCATCCAAAGACTGCCAAGGAAAATCTCGCAATGGAGATCGTTGAAAGATATCGGGGGAGGGAAGCTGCATTAAAGACAAAGGAAGAATTCGAGCACATCTTCAAAGATAAGGGGCTTCCGGATGATATACTCTCTGTTGAACTCGAATGGGAAGGCGATGAGATGTGGATCCCGAAGATAATGAAGCTTTCAGACCTTGTTCCAAGTACAGGTGAGGCTATGAGGATCATAAAACAGGGTGGGCTAAAGATTGACGATAAAAAATTTGATAATCCCGAGGCCAAACTTAGAAAGGGAAGCTATCTATTCAAGGTAGGGAAGAGGAAGTTCTTGAGAGTAGTATCAAAATGAACCAATGAAAAAACTGGACGAGGTAGTTAGATTTCACGGTCATGTATGTCCGGGTCTTGTGCTCGGATATAGGGTCTCTCTCTTTGCGTTGAAAGAGCTTGGTAGGAAGGCAAGGGATGAGGAGATTATTGCAGTAGTAGAAAACAACTCATGTGCCGTTGATGCAGTTCAGGTCATGACGGGATGTACATTCGGAAAAGGGAACCTTATATTCAAAGATTATGGTAAACAGGTTTATACGTTCATAAGAAGACCTTCGGGTAAGGCAATAAGGATTTCCATAGACTGGACACCGCCGCCTGAGACAGAGAAGGGAAAAGAGATGTGGCAGAGGTATGTGAAGGGCGATCGTGGAGGTGTAGTATTAAGGGCAGTTCATCGGAGGAAGTCGAAAAAGATAGATTTTATTTTAAAGGCAAAGGACAAGAATTTATTTAAGGTAAAACATATAAAGGTATCTTTGCCGGAGGAGGCAAAGATATATTCGAGCATACGCTGCGAGACATGCAAGGAAAAGACAATGGAACCGAGGTTGAGGGTGAAAGGCGGGAAAGTGGTATGCATTTCATGTTTTGAAGGAAACAGAGGAGTAAATGGAAAAGGATCGACAAAAAGCGACTGAATGCTGCCCGATACCGGTGAAGAAGGAAAAAGAGGGTGAGCATGAATCCGGAAGCGAAGATGCATGCAGGTGCAAGGAAGTCTCGAAAAAATCTTTCTCCGAACTTCTAAAACTCATGCTTGGCGATCTGGCTTTTTGGGGAAAGAAGAAATAGTATTAACCGGCTTTCGCTTGAAAACATTTCGCACTCCACGTTAAAATCAAATGCAATTATGAAAGACATAATCACAAAGGCGAATATATTAATCGAGGCGCTGCCGTATATCAGAACTTTTTCAGGGAAGACATTTGTAATAAAATACGGCGGCGCTGCACAGGTTGAGGATCATTTAAAAGACGCCTTTGCACAGGACATATCGCTTTTAAGCTTTATAGGCGTCCGCCCGGTTATCGTTCATGGAGGCGGGCCAAAGATAAGCTCTACGATGGAGAAGATGGGGAAAAAGCCGACCTTTATTCAGGGTCAGAGGGTCACGGATAAAGAGACGATGGATATTGTAGAGATGGTACTCGGCGGTCTCGTGAATAAGGAAATTGTCTCTCTGATAAACAAGCACGGTGGAAAGGCAATAGGTTTGAGCGGAAAAGACGGAGAACTTATAAAGGCCAAGAAAAAAATTGTGAAAAAGGCAACGCCCGAGACCGGAATGGAAGAGATAATCGATCTCGGCCTTGTAGGAGAGGTGACGGATATAAATTCACAGGTTATCGAGAGCCTTGAGAAAGAGGGATTTATACCTGTTATATCCCCGATCGGTATAGGACAGCTTGGAGAGACTTTCAATATAAATGCAGATTATGTTGCCTCTGCAATAGCCTCAAAATTAATGGCTGAAAAACTGATACTCCTTACGGATGTGCCGGGCATAAAGGATAAAAAAGGCAATATAATCTCTACGCTTAGAGGGAAAGACATAAAGAAACTCCTTTCGGACGAAACAATATCCGGCGGCATGATCCCAAAGGTTAATGCCTGCATAAAGGCAATCGCGAGCGGGGTCGCGAAAACCCATATCGTTGACGGCAGGATTTCGCACTGCCTCCTGCTTGAGATATTCACAAAAGAGGGGATAGGCACGGAGATCATCAACACCCTTAAAGTTTGAAATGAAGAAGACACTAAGACTCGATAAAGGACAGATTGAGGTCGTGGATGACCAAATGGCGAACGTATTAAGCAGTAAGACATCTGCTGAAAGAATTAGGATTGGTTTTAATATCTGGTTGTCTGCGCGCAGCATGTTGATGACTTATGTGCAAAAAACTCATCCTGAATGGAGTGAAGATATAGTCGTAAAAGAAGTTGCAAAAAGGCTTTCTCATGGGGCCATTTGAGTTATTACAGAAAGTTGTCGAGATATCCGAGAAGCTTCAAATTCCTTATCTTGTCACCGGTTCCGTTGCATCTATGGCATATGGAGAGCCACGACTGACAAATGATATTGACATCGTTGCTGCAATAAATGAGCGACATATTGACGGCTTGCTAAAAGCTTTCCCACAGGATGAGTTCTTTATAACCGAAGAAATGATAAGAGACGCTATCCATAATCTGGGGCAGTTTAATATCATTCATCCAGCCTCCGGCCTTAAGATAGATGTCATAATAAAACAAAATACACCGTTCGATAATAGCCGTTTCAATCGGATAAGGCGGATTTTCCCTGCGGAATCTTATCAGGCGAATTTTGCCGCGCCAGAGGATGTGATTATTAAAAAGATGCAATATTACAAGGAGGGCGGTTCTGAAAAACACCTTCGTGATATTACCGGCATTTTAAAGATCAGCGGAGATGAGATAGATAAAGATTATATTGAAGAATGGGCGAAACGTCTGGGATTAGTGGAAATTTGGGATGCTGTGCAAAAAAGAGTTGGAGAAAAGTGAAGGGTAGAAGGCAAAGCATAGATGACAGATGTCAGATTGTCAGATTATTTGTCTTCTGTGAGTCTGTATTCTGATTGTCTGGAAGTCTGTTGCTGACACCGACACTGACACTGTTCACTGTCACTGTAACACGGCTGGAGTGAAGGGAAAAGGGGGAAGAAACTGTCAATTTAGTATTAAACGGAATAGTCCTTTATAAAGAGCCGGATATCTGTTAAAATTACCTCAAAATCAGGAGGCAATAAGTGAAAACTGCATATGACAAGAAACATATAGTCTGGTTTGCAGACATTGAGAAACTAAACCTTAATGAAGAGCAAAATAGAAAATGGTGGATTAAACAGGTTCTTCTAAAAGGCCGTCTGGAAGATATTAAAGACCTCGACTTTAATGAAGTTGAAAGGTTATTGCCTGAACTTTATTTGCCTAAACCTATAAAGAAATTATGGGAGAACTACTTTGAGTGGAAAAGAAGAAGGACCATTGACGGAACTCCAGCTGGAAATAATTAATGCTCTCAAAGGTATAGAAGAAGCAAAAGAATTTTATTTTACAGGCGGGTCTGCTTTATCAGCATACTATCTTCACCACAGGGTTTCTGAAGACATAGACTTTTTTACTTCTACAGAAGACTTGATTCAACTTATTTCAAAAAAGTTAAAAATTGAGCTGGAGAAAAAAGGCATAGCTGTTAATCCAATAAGAAACTTTAAAAGTTTTGTAGAAATGATAGCTAAAAGAGGGGAAGAATCAATGAAAATTCAATTTGCCCTTGACAGTCCATACAGGCTTGATAAAACTCAGAATATAGAAGGGACGATAGTGGACAGCTTTATTGATATAGCAGTTGGAAAACTTCTTGCCCTTTTCGGCAGGGCAGCGGAAAGAGATTTTGTAGATATTTATTTTTTGATAAAAGAAGGCAAGTTTAATCTTGACGAATTGATCAATAAGGCGTCGGAAAAAGACCCGGGAATGGATAAATATTATCTTGCGATAGCCTTTGAACAGGTCAGGGAGCTACCGGATACATCCGAAGAATTAAAGCTCAGGCTCTTGAAGCCTTTGGATGTAAAAGAACTGAAGAGGCTTTTCATAGAAAAGGCAGTGCAATTGATTGATGAAACACGGAAAGAAAAAAAATAGGTTTAAGAGTAATGTAAGCTGTATTTTGGGATTTTTAACTCTTGAACTCCATGAACTCTATAAACTCTATAACTCTCAAACTCGTATGGGCTGGGGTAAAGGGAAGAAGGGGATAAATAAATACGTTTGCAATACAATATTGCGAAAAGCCATAAAATCGGCATATTCGTGATACAATATGGCGAAAAATACATTTTAAAGGATACAACAATAAGGCAGCATTATGATAGACGAAAAAAAGCTTGAAAGTATTAAAAACAGAATTGTAGAAGCAGTGTCACCTGAAAAAATAATATTATTTGGTTCATATGCCGGAGGTGAATCAACAGAAGATAGCGATATAGATATAGTCGTTATATGGGATACGGATTTAAATCCTCATAAGAGGAATCTTTTCTTGAGCAGGCTTTTCTCAAAAAGAAATTTTTCACTCGATATATTTGCATTTACAAAAAAAGAAGCTGAGAAATTAAAGGAAGTAGCAGGCACGATTTTATATGAAGCCTTTCATCATGGAAAGGTGATTTATGGATGACGAAAGGCTTTCGATTGTTAAGCAGTGGTTCAGAAAAGCCGATAATGATCTTAAATCCATAGAAAACAATATAAAGATTTGAAAATCGAAAAGACAGAGATATGGAGAACATGCGAGAGTCTGTGTTCTGTGAGTCTGTAGTCTGGAAGTCTGAATGTCTGATGCTTGATAGTCTGTTGTCTGTATACCGACACTGACACTGAAAAACTGTCACTGTAACACGACTGGAGTGAAGTGGAAGAAGGGGGGATAGTTTAGCTTTTTCTTTGTGTTTGAATAAAACAGCAATATCTTTATTAATATTACAGCCAATTCGTAATATAATATAAGAAATCTCTACAAAAATTTATATTTCTGTATGTCATATAAACGAAAGGGTTAATAAATGTCTGATTTTAAAACTCATTTTGAGAAATATGAAATGTTCAAAACCGATGCCAGTAACGAAACAAATTCAGTTCCATTGAGGATCGAGGCGTATTTTTATGCCGCTTTTCATCTTATCGAGGCGATGGCGGCAAAGACCGCCATCCATATCGAAAAGCATCAGAAGGTCAGGACAATGCTGGAAAAGAGCCCTCAAATATTTGGGGATAAGACCGAGCAGGTTTGGAGGGCATTCCATGAAATTGAAAATCAGATAAGACCTGGACAGATTTACGGCGGTCAAATAAACGGCAAGAAGCTGGAGAGAACTATTGAACTATTTCAAATAATAGAAAATAACTGCGGTAATATCAAATGATGCAGGAAGAATTTAAAGACCTTATTTTTAGATTTGCGCGACATGCCTCTGTTGATGAAATAGCATATATCTTTTTATTCGGCTCTGTGGCAAAAGGCGAAGCTGACAGACGTTCGGATGTGGATATCCTCATTGTGCTCGATACTGATAACAGTGATTTTGAAGAAATGGATGCAAAAACAAGAATCTCTGAGCTTGCACTTACGCTCGAAAAAGAATTTGACAGGAATATACAGGTTATTTTTACTAACAAGAAATATGAAAGGTTAGATGCACATCTTATCGAAGAAGTATTAAAAGACGGGATCATCTTGTTTTCAAAGTCCCCATCTATTAATGTTCAAGGATTGGAATTGGATCACTATATGCTTGTAACCTTCAGCCTTGAGAAATTAACCTCTAACGAAAAAATGAAAGTAAAAAGGGTATTTTATGGCTTTAAGACAAAAAAAATTATCAAAGGCGTTACCTATCGCTATGAAGATACCGGACTTGTTCAGAAACTGGCTGGATTGAGAATAGGCTCCGGAGTTATTGCCGTTCCAAAAAAGAATATTATTGCTTTGGAAAAGGAATTAAACAATTTAAAACTAAACTTCAAGACAATTGATTTGTGGATGACAAAAGACAGCATAACAAAACTTCAATCGCAAGGATGAAATAACTATGTTAGAGGCGATTAGGGAGATAGGCGGAAAGATTTTGGCGGATAACTCTGACAATTTGCTCGATAATCTAATCCGGGAAGACCTTACTCCTGAAATTAAAGGGAAAAAGCAACACCTTGTAATAATAAACTATAGGATATTTGATAAGGTTATTGATATTGATTTTGAAGAGATAAGCGATAACACCGCCAAAAAATATTTATGGGTCGGCAATGCCGATGCGGCTAATAGTCCTCAGAAATATCTTACGACTAATAATTTGAGTTATCTTCTTTCTCAGGCGGTGCCTAATCTTATTGAAATAACGGAAACACATTCTCCGATGAATAAACTATTAACTCTATCGCTTAATGAGATGTTTAAAGACTTAGAGTTTTCTGGAAGAAACAGGTATCTGATTGATTGGACAAAAGTTAATGTCATCGGGGAGAAATTAAATATTTTTTGTGAAGTAAATAATAACCTCAAAAAAGAATACGATGAATATACTAAATTGCACAAGACAGCTAAAGAAGGGAAAAAAGAAATAAATGACAAAGGAAAATATATAGCTGAGAAACTATTAACGGAGATTGAGTCCAAAATATTGGAGATTATTAAATCCCAAAAACGTCTTACTAAAAAAGAAATACGCCTATACACGCTGAAAATAAACGACAAGCTAATGGTCGAAGAAAAAGAATACCAAGATTTAATTGTAAAAGAAAAAATAGATTCTTTATTTGCTCAAGACAGGTCAAATATATGCTTTTGCTGTAACAAAAATAAACCTTTTACTGATAGTCCCAAGTTTGCGAAGGCAAAATCGGCGCTTGGTTGCTATATTACCGATAAGGTAGGTTTTTCATCAAATCTTTCAGGTGCATTTTCAAGGAATTTTATTCTTTGTCAGGACTGTTACAAGATGCTGCTTGTAGGAGAAATTTTTATAAGAAATAATCTTTATTCAAG
>JACQXD010000020.1 GCA_016208875.1 Nitrospirota bacterium | reverse complement strand
ATTTTTTTCGTCTCTATTTTATCATAAATTGGCAGAAAAAAATGCGGCGGAAAAGTTATTTCCGGGATTTCATCCCGATGTTTTGCGCAGAAGCCATGCCCTTGTCAGCCGTGCCTCTTCATAACTCACCGCACCGTTGAAATGCTCTACAATGGGGCTCAGATTCCACTGTCCGAGAGAAAGGAAAACATCCTCGATCTCTTTCCGCTTTTCCGGAGTTATAAAACGGTCTATATCAACGTCACGCCCCTCACGGATGAGCCGCTCAAGATGTGCGGCAATGGTGGAGGTAGCAAGATTTCGCTGCTTGGCAATATCCTCAAGGGACAGTCCCAGTTTGAAAAGCTCATAGGTCTCTTCGACTGTTTCACCCTTTTTCTTTGTCTTTGGGCGGTCAACAGGATCGAAATCGTAAGGCCGACTTTCAGGAACCGAAATACCGGGATTCTCACAGAGATACTTTTTTATCTCACCGACAAAATCTTCCCCGTACCGTTCGAGCTTAGCGTCGCCGACTCCGCTGATCCTCCTCATGTCAGGCAAAGTTGTGGGGAAATGTCTGCACATCTCGTGGAGGGTTCTGTCGGAGAAGATGACATAGGGAGGAACCTGGTGTTCCTCTGCTATCTTTTTCCTGAGTGAACGAAGCCTCTCGAAAAGGGCCTCATCATATTGGCCTGAGCCATATCCGGTTTCCAGCTTTGTTTTTGTCGCGGGTTCTCCTCTCTTTAACGCCTTTGCATCTTCTTTTCCGTAGAGTACATTAAACCCCTTCGGAGTTATCTTCAGCACCGGGTAGGGATCGCCTTCCTGTCTGAGCATGTCTTGTGCAAGGAGTTCATTAATAAGAAAACGCCAATGTCTCTTGTCCTTGTGCTTTCCGGCACCATAGGTTTTTATCTCATTGTGTTTGAGTTCTCGTACCCGCTTTGTGTCGGCGCCGGTCACGATGTCGTTAATATGGCCTATCCCGAACCGCTGCTGTGTTCTCGATATGGCCGACATTATTATCTGCGCATCTATTGTAATATCTATCCGTTCGATAGAGCCTGTACAGATATCGCATGCGCTGCAATTTTCCAATGTATAGTCCTCTCCGAAGAACTCGAGGAGACGCCTCCTCCTGCACACATTGTGAGATGCGTACTCCACGACCTGGTTCAGTTTTTCCGATGCGATAAATCGTTCCCCCTCGTCCGTCAGTTGGTCAATGAAATATCGAATCTTCGGGATGTCTCCCCTGCTGAAAAAGAGCAGGCAATAGGCCGGTTCGCCGTCACGCCCCGCGCGTCCTGTTTCCTGATAATAGCTCTCGATATTTTTGGGAAGGTCTGCATGGACAACGAACCTCACGTTAGATTTATCTATGCCGAGACCAAAGGCAATAGTCGCTACGATTATCGGCGACTCATCCCTGTTGAACGCCTCCTGATTTCTATTCCGCTCCCCGGAAGACAGCCCGGCATGGTAGGGAAGTGCCTTGACCCCTTTTGATACCAAAAAGGCTGCTGTTTCCGTTACAGAATCACGGGTCGTTCGGTAGATAATGCCTGATTCTCCCTGATGCTCATGAAGGAATTCCAGTATCTGAGATTCTACCTTCGATTTCTGCTTTACCTGATAGAAAAGGTTCTCGCGGTTAAAAGAGGCACGGACGATATAAGGATCACGGAGTCCGATTTTTTTGATGATATCTTCTTGAACTTTATGCGTTGCCGTTGCAGTAAAGGCCGCCACCGGTACGTCAGGGAAGACCTTTGGGATAAGAGAAAGGCTGAGATAATCCGGGCGAAAATCGTGTCCCCATTCCGATATGCAGTGAGCCTCGTCTATTGCAAAGAGAGAGATGGTAAAGGTCTTCAACGTCTCGATGAAATGCGGCATTGCAAATCGCTCCGGAGCGATATAGAGAAGTTTTATGGTCTTTTGTTTCAAGGTGCGGTATACACCGGATATCTCCTGCGCAGTCATCGAACTGTTCATAAATGCAGCCGGTATCCCGTTTTCGAGTGCAGCGTCTACCTGATCTTTCATAAGGGAGATGAGCGGGCTTATCACCACTGCAGTGCCTCCCATTATCTTAGCCGGAAGCTGGTAACAAAGTGATTTTCCCCCACCCGTCGGCATCACCGCAAAAACATCCCGTCCGCTCATTATACCTTTGATGATGCCTTCCTGATTCGGACGAAACGATCTGAAACCAAAGACAGTCCTCAATGTTTCGAGCATAGCCTGGATATCCCGCGATGCTTCGGCAGAATGGACTTTATCGTTCATCGTGCTATTTTAGCACACAGGTTACTTCCGGGCTCCATGCAATACGCGTAAATCCCGTTGCCACGAAGTATTGCAACGGGAAGCGGGGAGATTTTCTGAATAATGTCTATTCAATTATGAACTCCGTAATAACTTAATTTCTCCACAGTATCTATTACTTACGCCCTCTCAATAAACGCATCCTTCAAGAGCTTGCTCTGCCTTTCAAATGCCTGTCTTGGATTTCTTGGGTCTTTCATAAGGGCAATCTCTTGTGTGATGAGACGTGCAAGATTCAAAGTGTGGGTGTCAACCTTTGCCGACTCCCTTTTATAGAGCGGATGGTCACGGTTTAGATAAATAGTGGTTTCTTCCGAAAAAACCTCAGGCCCATCTTCTCCGAAACTATCCACAACGCATGATACGCCTGTCTCTCCGAATTTTATTCTCTTTATGATGGCATTGGGTGTGAGTCTTTTCACTTTAGGCTTCTTTTTTCTTTTCTTTTCGGCTTTTGGTTTTTCGGCCATTTTTATTTCTTCCGCTTGTGTTCCCTCTTTTTCCTTAGCAATATCTGCAGCACTACCCATGCCCTTTATCTCGTCACCGATGGGGAGTGCGCCGAAGGGCGATAGATCAGGATTTACAGCCAATGCTTTATATATTCTTTGGAGTGCCTCTTTCAGGGCACGACTGACTTTTTTCCCTTCCTTCTTCAAGGTTAATCTTTGAAGGGACGTCTTAACATTTTCCATCACCTTTTCCATAATCTTTAGAAATTCTTGGTATTCATTGGAATCTTTTATAAAGCCTGTCCTGTCGCTGGTTATGGGAAGGAAATCCGCATTGACCTCGCCCCTGACCCTCGCCATCGTCTTTCCCCATGTCTCCATCCCGAAGAGTTCCCTTCTTACGGTAACCTGCTTTACCTTTATCTCGACGCCTAAATCCTCAGTCGTGGATGCGGTTTCGGAAAGTATTATTATTTCTCCGCTTACAGGTCCGAATGAAGTTCCTTCAAGAAATGGAATTTTGTGGCCTGATAAGCTGCGAGGCGTTACTGTGTGATTGTTTATTCTTACCCTGAAGTGGGGTGCCTTGATCGGTGTTCCTTCGATTATCTTTGCCTCAATGTCTTCCGGCTTAAATTTCCTGTCCAGTCCTATTAAGATTACGGTAGTACCATTCTGTTTCCTGAAATCCGCAGACAATAATTCCAAAGGCAGTTGCCATACATCTCCTGCCTTTTCCCATTGCTCCTTATCAAAAATTACTCTTGCGACAAAATCATCTCTTTTTGTGATAACCTCAAAACGCTTACACGCCGAAAGGCTTGCGAATTTACCGATGCCGAACTGACCTATCCTGTCTCTGTTATATATGGACGATTTTGGGGAGCAAAGCTTCTGCTGCGAGCCTATATTGAAATATTGCCCGAGGCCTTCCATATCCATTCCACTTCCGTTATCCCTTATTTCGATAGTATCTTCCGAGGCAACAATCTCGACCAGAGTCGCATCGGCGTCATAAGCATTATTAACAAGCTCTCTTACAAACTCTATGCTCTCCGCATAAAGCCTCTCGCCTATGGTGATTATATGACTCTTGTCAATAGTGACGGGAATAAATTCAGGGAATGATTGCATCGCGTATTTTAGCATAGATAATGAAAGGGTGGAGATAAAATTCGGATTGTCAATAGAAAGTCAATATGTTAAGGTATAATAAAAAAGGGGGTACCTCATGCATGGGATGAAAGAAATAATACAGGAAGCGGAGTCCCTTCCTATTGAGGAAAGGGCTATAGTCGTTGACTCGTTGCTCCGAACTCTCAATCCCCCAGTCATGGAGATTGATATTGAATGGGTGAAAGTGGCTAAACGTCGGCTCGCAGAGTTACGATCTGGTAATGTAAAGGCCATTCCGGGAGATGCGGTGTTTGCGAAAATTCAAAAGCGATTCGAGAAATGACCTTTTTATTTCATCCCGAGGCTGAAGTAGAATTCACCGAGGCTATTGATTACTACAAGGAGTGTGAACAGGGACTTGGTTACGATTTCTCTATAGAGGTATTTACCAGTATTCGGAACATTATTAGCTATCCAACGGCTTGGCCTGTTATAGAAGAAAACGTCAGGCGATGTCTTGTAAATCGCTTCCCGTACGGTATTATTTATAGCATCGAGCATGAGGTTTTCATCCTCGCAGTAATGCATCTGCGCCGATATCCTGATTATTGGAAAGAGAGAATAGCATAAACATCTCTTTATTTATCCCTCTTACTTTTTATCCTTTTCTCCAATGCGCAGGTGCCATTTTTTGAATACGCCTTCGAGTTTATCCCTGTAAACCATTGACATAAAAATAACGACAATAGCTATTCCCACAAGCATAAAAAATCTTTGGTATTGCTGGCGGTAAATATAGCTTCCTCCAAGTGTCAGTAAGACCGTGCCTGCAAGCCTTCCCACCGTACTGATAATAAGAAACTCCTTTGTGCTCAGGTGTCCCAGTCCGAGGATGTAACAGAGAGAATCCTTGGGGAAACCGGGGATCAGAAATAATATGAATACGAGAAATGCACCTTTGTGGTGAAGGAGGTAATCAAATTTCCCCAGTGTCTCTTTTTTTACGAATTTCTCTATAAAGGGTCTGCCAAAAAATCTTGACAGGCTGAAAGCCGCCCATGAACCGATAGTCAGCCCGATAGTCGAGAGTATCAGCCCGAGAACGATACCGTAGGCATATCCTCCGATAAAACCTGTTACTTCACCCGGGATTGGAGAAACAATAACCTGTATTGATTGAAGGACTATAAACCCTATGAAGGACAGGGGACCGAGAGATTTGAGGAAATCCGTTAACTTTTCTCCATGTACGAAATAGGAAATAAATCCTGTCTTATATAGAAGAAATGTGGATCCTGCAATAATTAATATGAGCAGGAAGAGTCTGAGCCATATTTTATTTTTAATTTCTGCTATTACCTCGCTCCTTAGTAATAGCTAAAAGCTGACAGCTGACAGCTTTCAGCTATTTTGGTTTTTCCATTCTATCGAGAAACGGTTTCAGAAGGTCTATCGGTACAGGGAATATTATTGTCGAGTTTTTCTCGGTTGCAATCTCCGTAAGGGTCTGGAGAAATCTGAGCTGTAAGGCCCCGGCTTCCGTTGCTATGATCTTTGCCGCATCTGCAAGCTTCTGCGACGCTTGGAATTCACCTTCCGCATGAATGATCTTGGCCCTTCTTTCACGTTCTGCCTCGGCCTGTTTTGCAATCGCCCGCTGCATCTCTACGGGGAGGTCTACATTCTTTACCTCAACTGCCGTAACCTTTACTCCCCACGGCTCTGTCTGCTGGTCTATGACTTTCTGGAGTTCGGCATTTATATCCTCTCTTTTTGACAGGAGGTCGTCGAGTTGGCTCTGACCGAGGATGCTCCTCAGTGTTGTCTGTGATATCTGCGATGTTGCATAATAAAAGTCTTCAACGGCCGTTATCGCCTTAATAGGGTCCATAACCCGGAAGTATACAACGGCATTCACCTTGACCGAGATGTTATCCCTGGTGATTACGTCCTGAGCCGGCACATCAAAGGCCACCGTCCTCAGGCTTACCCTCACGAGTTTATCTATTACAGGGACTATAATTACGAGACCGGGTCCCTTTACAGGTATTACCCTTCCGAGTCTAAAGACTACACCCCTTTCATATTCCCGCAATATCTTTATTGCACTCGAAAGAAAATAGACCACAAGAAACAATACGATCAAAAAACTCATAAATACTGGCGGTATTCCAGGCATACTAACCTCCTTTTTAGTTCGTGATGCGTTACACGTAATACGTGATGAGTCGAAAACCCGTTACGCGTAACGTATCACGTGTTACGATTTTTTGACTTTTACCTTTAATCCTGACACAGATTCGACAATTATCTTTTCACCCTTTGATATAATTTCATCGGAATATGCAGACCATATCTCACCCTGTAATAATACCATACCTCCATCTTTTGTTATATCCGTATTTGCAATCCCTTCCAATCCGGCAAGTCCCTCTGCACCCGTCACAGGCGTTCTCTTATATGCCTTATATGCAAGGCGAAGTATAACGGTAAAGAATAGTGCCGTCATGATTACGGCCGGCAGGATCAGGGCAAGTGATAATTTCATGAAAGGGCCGGGTGATTCAAACAGCATTAAAGATCCCAACAGCATTGATATTACGCCGCCGATCGTCAATACTCCATGCGAGACTATCTTTACCTCTAAAATAAAAAGTATTATTGCAAGAATGATAAGGAGAAGTCCGGCATAGTTTACAGGCAGGGTCTGAAATGCATAGAATGCCAGTATAAGGCATATGCCTCCCAATACGCCGGGGAATATCGCACCCGGGTTTGTAAGTTCAAAAAACAGGCCGTAAAAACCGAGGATCATCAGCATATAAGCCACATTCGGATCCGTGATAAAATTAAGTATCTTTTGCCTCAGGCTCATCTCTTCCCTGACGACATTTACATTTGCCGTTTTCAGGGTCTTATCGCCCATAACCGTTTTTACCTTCCTACCGTCTATACTTGTAAGAAGACTATTGATGTCCGTGCTTATAAGGTCTATGATCTTTTCTTTTAATGCCTCATTTTCCGTTGCAGATATGCTCTTTCTTACGGCGTCTTCGGCCCACCTTGCATTTCTTCCTGTCCTCTCCGCAAGCGATCTTATATAGGCAGCAGCATCGTTCGTTGCCTTTTCCGCCATTGTCTTATCCATCTTTTCACCCACTCCGACAGGATGGGCTGCCCCGATATTTGTACCCGGGGCCATAGCAGCAACATGGGCTGCGAGGGTTATAAACACACCTGCCGAAGCCGCCCTCGCACCGCTCGGAGAGACAAAAACAATAACAGGGACCTCGCTGCCTATGATGCCCTTGACTATGTCCCTCATCGAAGTATCTAAACCGCCCGGTGTATCGAGCTCGATTATTACAGCCTCCAATCTTTTTCCATTCGCCTTTTTAATGCTTTTCCCGATATATTCGGCAGAGGAGGGATTGATCACGCCGTTGACCGTGATGACCATTACATCCTTTTTTTGTGTTTCCGAGAAGGCAACAGAGGATATAGAGAGTGCTATGATGAAAATATAAAAGAATACCTTTTTCCTAAGCATGGTGAAATTATACCACAAACTTTACATGATATGGCTATAACCTGTGTAATAATCATCCCGTAACTTCCATCCGGGGATCCCATACGCATAGAATTTTTCTGCTGTCATATGATAAATTAATAATGAAGCTCCCCGCCGCAGAGACGGCGGTCTGACCCCCTCTTTGGAAAAGAGGGGTTAGGGGAGATTTATTGAAAATTTATTTATTCAAAAATCCCCCTTCATCCCCCTTTGCCAAAGGGGGAATATAAGGACACCCCACAGCAGAGACTGTGGGGTATTGAAAATTTAAGCAAAATTTCATTGAAAGGATCCGGATGAATGATTAAGAAGAAAACATACGTTACCGCGGTTGTCGGAGCAACGGGGGCAGTGGGCAACGAGATGATTGAAACGCTTGAGCAGAGAAATTTCCCTATTGAGAGACTCAGGTTGTTTGCCTCTGAACGTTCAGAAGGGATTAAACTCGAATTCCAGGGAAATGAGATACCTGTGGAGACTCTAAAAGAGGATTCTTTCAAAGGGATCGATATTGCCCTTTTTTCTGCCGGCGCCGAGAGGTCAAAGATATGGGCGCCTGTTGCAGCAAAGTCAGGATGCGTTGTCGTTGATAATTCAAGCCAGTGGAGAATGGACCCCGAGACGCCGCTGGTGGTGCCGGAGGTAAACAGCCATGACCTCAAATGGCACAAGGGAATTATTGCGAATCCGAATTGTTCCACGATACAGATGGTTGTTGTCTTAAAGCCGATACATAACGCAGCAAAGATAAAGAGGGTCGTTGTAACAACATTCCAGTCTGTCTCCGGCACAGGCAAAAAGGCTATGGATGAACTTCTACGGCAAACAACGGATATGTTGAATTTCAAGGAGATAAAATGCAATGTCTATCCTCACCAGATAGCATTTAACGTACTTCCTCATATAGATAAATTTCTTGAAAACGGGTATACGAAAGAAGAGATGAAGATGGTGAATGAGACGAGAAAGATAATGGGTGATGATTCGATTCGGCTCACGGCAACGACCGTACGTGTACCCGTCTTCAGATGCCATTCGGAAAGTCTGAATATCGAGACGGAGAAGAAGCTTACACCCAACGAAGTACGGGCCATACTCTCTCAGTCACCCGGCATTATTGTCTTTGATGCACCGGAGAAAAATGTCTACCCGCTTCCGGTTAATGTTGCCGGTAAAGACGAGACCTATGTGGGCAGGATAAGGGAAGACGAGTCCATAGAGAACGGCATAAATATGTGGATAGTTGCCGACAACCTTAGAAAGGGTGCTGCCCTCAATGCCGTTCAAATAGCGGAAAAACTGATTGAGATGGCAGAGTAAAAGATAAAAGATATAAGATGCATGATACAGGATACACGATACACGATAAAAAAATCATGAATCATACATTATGTATTATGCATCATGCATCGTGCATCGTGCATCGTGCATTATGAACATTTCACTTACAACAGGCAAAAGCATTCCTGGAGCAAAAGGAGAAAGCATTCTCAGCGCCCTTAAAAGGCATGAGACATATCTTGTATCTTCCTGCGGCGGGAAAGGCACATGCGGTAAATGCCGGGTCAGGATTATCGGAGGGGAATACAGGACATCGGCAACCGGCAAGCTTTCCATAAGCGATAGGGATCAAGGCATTGTGCTTGCATGTCAGACGTTCCCGGAACAGGACCTCCATATTGAGATATTGGAGGGGTCAAAACTTGTTGTCGGAGACAGGATTGCACTTTCAAAGTCAAAAGACCTGTTTGATTTGTTCAGATCACTCGATAGCGAGATATCGCCGATAGTCAAAAGGCTCAAACTCAATCTCCCTCCGCCCAATCTTGTTGATCACATAAGTGACCTTGAAAGGCTTAAAAGGGAGATCGACCACAAAGGTATTAAAGCTATGCGATTTTCTCAAGGATTTGCATCAGCGATGTCGGACGACCTCAGAAAATATAATTGGAAAATAAATCTTGCATATGTCGACGGCCCGGAGGCGATTTTCATATCGGGCAAAGACACACCAAAATATGGGATTGCAGTCGATATCGGCACGACCACCATTGTTGTGTATGCGATTGATATTTCCAATGGGAAGCTTGCAGATGTCGGTTCAACTTATAACTCCCAGATAAGATATGGCGACGATGTAATTACAAGGATAATTCATACCGCGGAAAGCGGAGGTCTTAATGAACTCAGGGAGGCTGTTATCGAGGATATAAACAATCTCATAGAGACTATCCTTGAGAGGCACAATATAAAAAAAGAGAATATAGAGTCTGCCGTAATCTCAGGGAATACTACAATGTCTCATATCTTCTGGGGTCTCGATCCCCGACACATAAGGGAAGAGCCTTATATCCCATCTATTAATTTTTTCCCGGTGTGGCGGGCAGGAACTGCAAGGCTCGATATAAACAATCAGGCACCGGTCTACACGCTTCCCTGTGTGGCAAGCTATGTGGGCGGAGACATCGTCTCAGGGGTGCTTGCATCGAAGATGCATAGAAACCGCGAAATAGCATTGTTCATGGATAGAGGAACCAACGGAGAGATTGCTGTCGGAAATAGCGAATGGATTATAACTGCCGCATGTTCGGCAGGACCGTGTTTTGAAGGAAGCGGAATAAGACACGGCATGCGGGCGACGGAAGGCGCGATCGAGGCTATAAGGATTGACCCTGAGAAGTTAGAACCCTCTTTAAACATTGTCGGGAATACGATACCGACCGGTATATGCGGCTCGGGGATGATAGATGCCATCTCGGAGATGTTCTTGACGGGCATTATAGACCGGAAGGGAAAGTTTGTAACCGAGATTAAAACCGACAGGATAAGGAAGGGTGAAGATGGGTATGAGTTTGTATTCCATAGGGGAGACATGGACATTGTCCTAACCGAGGTCGATATCGAAAACATAATGCGGTCAAAGGCAGCGATATATGCAGGCATATCGCTGCTGATAAAAGAGGTCGGATTTTCGCTGGACAGCATAGAGAAAATATATATCGCAGGAGGATTCGGCAATTATCTGGACGTGGACAAGGCGATTATTCTGGGAATGCTTCCCGACCTTCCAATGGAGAAATTCAGATTCCTTGGAAATACATCTATCACAGGTGCATACCTCTGTCTTCTTTCCGAAAGACTGAGAGCGGAGGCTGAGGAGATTGCGAAAAAGATGACATATATGGAACTCTCCGTATCGAGGAATTTCATGGATGAGTACATGTCGGCACTTTTTTTGCCTCATACCAATATGTATATTACCCCAATGGCTATAATAATCGCCTTCTCTATTTCCTTCATCTTTTCGTCACTTATCCTGTCTGCAAAAGGCCCCCTTATAAGTAAGGATTTGTCTATAGTTGTTACCTGTTCACATTTAGCCATAGATGCCGTTGATAAACCACCTTCACCCTGTTGAATTAAAACATGGGTAGGAGCAGGTCTTAAGGTTGTAGACAAAGGAACGACGATTATATCATTAGCCAACTTATTTCGAATATCTAAAGAGACTACTAAGGCAGGGCGATTCTTAATATCCTTTGGCTTTGAAGGCAGATTAACTAAATATATCTCTCCTCTTTTTGGATGTTCAATCATCCCATGTCCTCTTTGCACCCTCAGCAGCTATCCTTGTCCATTCCCTGTCTTCTTTTCTCTCCTTTTCCGAGATAGACAGGTAATACGCCTCGATGTCTTTTTCGATCTCTCTTTTTTGGGATTTCAACAGCCAATCACGCAGCATTTCTTCCATTACCTGACTTCTTGGGGTTCTTCTTTTTTTTACAATTTCGTCTATTTTATTAACCACATCACCGCTTATTGTTACTGTCAGTTTTGCTTTACGCAGGGTGCTTGTAGATGGCATACTAACCTCCTTTTTATCATACTAATTATAAGATAATCAGGGGGATAATTGCAATAGAAAATTTTTGTGCCCGAAATTTGTTATTCACCCGGACGTTCACCATGAGGCTACCAAAGTGTAATCTATTTTTTAGTCCTAGCGCAACGAAAACTGCACATATCGAGATGGTAAGATAGATCTATCCATGCACGGTTGGTACATCGGTCTATGGAACCAAAACCACCCCAATAACCACCACGCGTAACTCGTCTTCCATGCACATCTTTCTTACATATAGGGTTGTTAAGATCACTATCTTTATAAAAATCTTCATTATAAGAGTCCTTGCACCACTCTGCAACATTTCCTGCCATATGGCATCCATAAGGGCTTTTCCATTTATCATGAAGTAAAGTGATTTTTATTGGCCATGTTCCAGTCTTCTCTTTATTAAACTCATTCCCCCATGGATATATTCTACTCATTTCACCTTTTGCAGCTTTTTCCCACTCTGCTTCAGTAGGAAGACGATATTCTGTTTTTTCTTTTTTACTTCTCCATTCACAATAGGCTTCTGCCCCATACCATGTAGTGCCAGTGACGGGATAATTTCTATATTCATCATTGATTTCAAAGCTCTTCCCATACTTCTCTATTTTGCTCCACTGTAAGATTATTAGATCCTTCCCTTCTGTATTTTTTATTTTTTTATGATCTTTTAAAAATTCAAGGAATTCTTCGTTAGTGACAGTATATTTACTGATATAATACTCATCAATCTCAATCCATCTTACCGGCATTTCTCTTTTATACTCATAAGAACCTCTTAGAAATCTGCTTTGGGGAATATGGATCATGTTGTTATTAGTTTCTTCTAAACGTAGTCTTTTATTTTCTTCTTCAAATATCCTTTCAAGTTCTTCCTTCCCCCTCCCTTCAGAGCCGAGCATGTCCCTCAGTTCAAGGAAATATGTCAATGCCCAGGGGTTACTTTCATTTTCCATTATCTCATGGCATTTTTTAATTTCAGTCTTCAAGTCAGCTGATTCCCTCATGACGGTTTCACTGAAGAAATCGCTTACTACAGAAAGAAACTCATTGTTTTTCTCAGTCATGATTAATATGCTCTCTTTTACAATCTCGTATCCTTTTTCAAGGTATGTATTTGCAAGGTATTTACCTGCAAGGTATTCTTGAAAACTCAGATGGTGGTATTTGATTTCAGCATCATCCCAGAAATCCTTATGTTCTGCATCAAATATACCTTTGCAGAATTCAAAAAATTGAGAATTCTTCAGGGCTTCAAGATAATTCATGGATAATTCTCCATATTTTGTTCTTATAAAGTTCTTTATCATTTTCCCTTTGACTACCTGTTTTCCTCCCTGTTCAAGCAGATAAGTGGATAATTCCTCTATCAGAATCTCAAGCTCATCAAAATCAATACCTTTTATTTCTTTTCTTTGTCTTTCTGATTGCTTAAATCCTGAAAGGAGCTTTTTATAAATGTCTGATTTAGTCTTTATATCCTTGATGCCCTTTTTGTCAGAAAGATGAAGCCCTTTTATCAGCATTGCAAACATCGGGATGCTCACAACCTGTTTCAGATTGGGATATTTATCAAGCAAAGGTTTTATATCCTGATGCGAACTTCCAAGGTAATCTTTAAGCAACCCCTCATTAAAGGGCTCAATCCTGATGATTTCAGGAAGCGGATTAAAAACTTGCTTTAACTCACTCAATAGGGTGCCTATGTTATTGGGCCGTGTGCTTATATAATAAACAGCATCACGAGGAAGGCTGTGAGACATACCAACTAACTTTTTAAAATTATCAAGGCTGTCTTTATCAGCCTGGTCAAAGCTATCAAATAGGAAGATAAAACGATTATCATGCCTCATCTTTTCAATCGTGCCTTCAATATCCTGAACTACATCATTGATAAACGGGGCAATCCTCTCTTTTAGAATGTCATTCAGATTTTCAGACAGGTAGGGGATAAAGACATAGAGAGGCAGTTTAAGTCCGTCTTTCTCGGTCTTCATATTTTCCAGCAATTTTATCTCAAGATTTTTGAAAAAGATGGTTTTGCCAACACCTGCATCACCGTAAAAAATCCTTATTGGGGAAGGGTCTGCAATAATTTTATCAAACTCATAAGGATTTGCCTTTTCTCCGTCTCTCATAAGTTCCCTTTTCTGAAGGTCAACAAGGGAAAGGTCATTCAACAAATACCCAAATTCATCTGCATGTTTAGCCCTGACATCTTCTCTTATATCTTTTGTGAGATAGGCTTTAAACTCCTTCTGAAGCCCTGATAAAGCCCGGTCTGCATAGATGCGGATAATGTCATCAATCTCAAATCTATCTAAAGATGCCATATCTTGATAGAGGCTTATATCCTCAGGCAGCGGCTTCTTTTCGATAACAGGATTTCTCCACTCTATATCAGGCGAATAATTCCAATCTTTCAAACCTTCCCTTATCATAGAGATGCTGTCTTCTCTATATCCGGCAAGACGTTTCCAGTAAATTTCCAATTGCTGTTCAACCCTTGATGGCTTATCATTAGCACTCCTACTGCAACTTAGTTTTACCTTAACCAGGTAACCGCCGCCCCTAAGAACATCAACACCTATCAATAACTCATCTATATAAAGACAGTTGAAATATTGTTTTTTTAGAGAATTATTGATATCACCAGGATAATCACCCGACAGGTATAGTTTCTCAATACCTTTGCCAACAACCCGCTCTTTACTCATGTGCACAGCATCTGCAAACTGAAGCAGGCCGATTATCGGGATAATCTTAAGATTGTTTCTGGTATCAGATGGGACCTCATTCAACAACCTTTTTTCAATTTCTGTCTTATTCTTTCCGCTATGGGCACTACAGATTAAACCAATCACTTTGTTATACTCATCTGAACAAATATAGTATTGCCGGTTATAGAAAGGTGCATGGTCTTTTAAGGCATTTATGATTTCTTCACTTTTTTGGGCATGAGTTTTCCTGATTCCGAGTTGTTCGTTATAATCAAATTGGGGGGGATATGGCTTAAACGTTCTATCTTTAAACTCTACCTGCATTCCAACGTCATGGAGCCACGCTGAAACACATAAGAGATACAGTTCAATATCTGAAAGGATGTCTTTATTTTTTTCGAGTGGTCTCTCAAGCATAGCACTTAGGTAAGAAAGCACTTTTCGGGAATGTTCGGGACCGTGCTCCATAAAGAAGGTAAGTGCCTGACCCTGAGACCACATCTCTAATACCCAGTCTCTTATTGCTGTGTATTCATTATAAAGAGCAGAATTCTTTTCTTTGAGTAAGTCTTCTAAAAACAATCTTTCACTCCTATTATTGAGAACTGCACAACAAATGTCCTCTGGATTCCTGCTCCCGCAGGAATGACAAAAGCACTATCAGCATAGGACATTAAGATTAATAATTTAATCTTCCCTCTTGCCTTAACTTATTCACTATCTCCTGTATCTTCGGCAAAACTTCGATTGCCGCCTTTTCACCCTCGAGAACAGCCTCATGCCTTTTTGAAAAATCTGCACTCCCTATAAAACCGACCTTTGGCTTTATTACGATATCCGCCTTCGAGATTTGTATGGTCGCAAGCTTAGAATACATTATGTTTACGGATTGCAAAATAGTATCTATAATTCCCTCCGGCTGAGATGATTCGACATCGCCGGATATGTCCACGGCAATTACAACATCGGCACCGAGTCTCCTCGCAGCCTCAACCGCAACAGGGCTCACGACGCCGCCGTCAACATACATCCTTCCTGAAATATTCACAGGCGAGAATATGCCCGGGATCGAACAACTCGCCCTTACGGCAGTGCCTGTGTTGCCCGTGCCGAATACAACCTCTTTGCCGCTCTGTATATCGGTTGCAACTGCATAAAAGGGAATCCTGAGCTTTTCCATCGGCGTATTCTTCAAGACCCGATTTATGTATCCCTCGAGCTTTTCCCCCTTTATAAAACCATTGTCCGGTATTGTAAGGTCAACGACATCACCTTTTTCTATGGAGAATGAGAGTTTCTGGAGTTCGAATGCATTATACCCGTAAGAGTAAAGAGAACCCACAAAGCTCCCTGCACTCGTGCCTACTATCATATGTACAGGTATTTTATTGGATTCAAGTACCTTTAGAACTCCTATATGAGCAAATCCCTTTGCGGCCCCTGCACCGAGAACTACTGCAATCTTTGCAGGTTTTGGAGGAGGCAGAACCTCCTCTTTTGGAACACAGGAAAGAAAAAGAACAAGAATAAAAAGACAACCAATAAGTCTTATTTTTTTACTCATATCTATCTCCTTTCTAAAATAGATATATGTCCTTCAGCATATCCTCGGCAGTTGTTCTCCTGCAAGCATATCGAGTATCCGTGTCCCGCCGATCATTGTCTTCAATAAAACCTTTCCTGAAGGTGATTCAGAGACCTCACCAATAATATTTGCATTCTTACCGAGAGGATTTCTTCTTATAATCGAAATTAAATCTTCTGCCTCATTATTTTTCACAACAGCAACAAAAATACCCTCGTTTGCAATATAGAGGGGATCAAGACCGAGGAGTTCTGATGCACCTTTCACACCTTGAGCTATTGGGATTGAATCTTCTCTTATTTCAAGGCAGAGATTTGATTCCATGGCCATTTCTTTAAGGGTTGTTGCCAGCCCTCCCCTCGTTGGATCCCTCATTGCATGCACCTCTCCATTTGAAAGCATCTCCTGAACCATATCGTTTAGAGGTGCTGTATCACTCAATACAGGAGGGTCAAAGCTTAAGCCGTTTCTTTCAGCCATAACAGCCACTCCGTGGCTACCTATAGTGCCGGTCACAATGATTTTGTCGCCGGCTTTTATATTTTTTGGTGATATCTCAATTCCATCGGCAATAATACCGATCCCGGATGTGTTTATGAAAATGCCGTCGCCCTTTCCCTTGTTAACGACTTTTGTATCACCGGCAACAATCTTCACGCCTGACCTTTTAGCTGCATTCGCCATCGATCCAAGAATCCTCCTGAAATCATCTATTAGGAATCCCTCTTCAAAAATGAACCCTGCACTTAGATAAACCGGCCTTGCACCGACCATTGCCAGATCGTTCACAGTACCGTATACTGCAAGTTCTCCTATGTTACCTCCGGGGAAAAAGATTGGCGATACCACATATGAATCGGTGGTAAAGGCAAAACGCGGTAGTTTTGAGTTTTGAGTTTTGAGTTCATAACTCCCCCTTCCCCCTCTTAATTTAAGAGGGGGATAAGAGGGGGCGTTATCCGCATTCCGTATTCCGCAGTCCGCAATAATATCAATAACTGCTGAATCACCGAGAGTTTTCATATCGAATTCAGGCACAAAATACTCCTTTATGAGCTGATGCATCAGCCTTCCACCGCTTCCGTGCCCGAGAAGAATTCTATCCATATTCAGTTGGTATTTTAGCACAAGAGGAATAGCTCAACACTGACCGAGTCATTTTATCTTTTCATCTTTGATCGCTCTGCCTTTTTAAAGCCCTTTCCACCGTTCTTATAGCACAGAATTCTCCGCACATGCTGCATACTTCACTCTCTGTCGGTGGGATCTCTGCCCTCCACTGCCTTACCTTTTCGGGATTAAGGCTTAATCCTATCTGGCCATTCCAGTCGAGTGCCTTTCGACATCGAGCCATTTTTATGTCTTTATCAATTGCATTCTTTATGCCATTTGCAATATCGGCGGCATGGGCAGCAAGTTTTGATACTATCACGCCTTCTTTAACGTCCTCGATAGTCGGAAGTCTTATATGCTCCGAAGGGGTTACATAACATAGGAAATCTGCCCCTGCTGCTGCTGCAACAGCACCGCCTATAGCTGCAGTTATGTGATCATACCCCATACCTATGTCCGTTACGAGCGGGCCGAGTACGTAAAACGGTGCTCCCTTGCATATCTCCTTTTCGAGTTTTACATTTAATTCAACCTGATTCAAAGGGACATGCCCCGGGCCTTCGATGATAACCTGCACATTACTTTCGACTGCCCTGTCCCTTAATTCTCCGAGTGTAAGCAACTCTTCGATCTGGGTACGGTCGGTTGCATCGGCAAGACAACCCGGACGCATGCCGTCACCGAGGCTCAAGGTCATATCGTATTTATATGCAAGCTCAAGAAGCCTGTCGAATTGCTCATAAAGCGGATTATCTTTTTCATTGTATATCATCCATTCGAGCAGGAACGAACCTCCCCTGCTTACTATATCGAGTATCCTGCCTTCATTTTTCAGCCTTTCAACTGCCTTCATGGTGAGACCCGCATGAACGGTAATAAAATCAACTCCGGATACACCATGTTCCCCTATTACATTGAAAAGATCGTCGGCCGTCATTTTTGATATAGAGCCTTTCTGTTCTGCTGCCCTAACGGCAGCCTCATAAATCGGTACCGTACCTACGGCTATCGGTGATCTCTTCAACATCATATCCCGCAGTTCCTTTATCGGGCCTCCGGTCGAAAGATCCATCACTGCATCGGCCCCGTACTTAACAAGAACGTCAAGCTTTTCCATCTCGCTGTCTATAGAGACCTTATCCTTCGAAGTACCTATATTGGCATTAATCTTTGTGCGCATATTTTTGCCGATACCGATAGGCATTATGCTATGATTTCTATTTATGGGAATCACGCTTACTCCGGAAGCTATATCCATAGAAAGCTGTTCGGGAGATATTCCCTCTATAGAACCCTTGAAAGTAGTGTCAAAGTATCAGAGTATCATAGTGTCATAGTCTTTGAAACTTTGACCCTTTGATACTTTGCTACTAAAGTAAGATATTTTTCCGCAGCACCTTTAATATCAACATCGCCTAAAATCCCGCTTATCAGCGCAATTCCATCGGCACCGGCATCCATCACCCCTTTTACCCCGTCTTCTTTTATTCCACCAATCGCAAAGACCGGTATCAAAACCGTAGATTTTATCTTTCTTAAGGTATCGATACCAATCGGTTTTCCATATTTAAGCTTGGAAGGGGTTTGATAAACAGGACCAATAGTTATAAAATCGGCCCCATCCTTCTCGGCCTTGACGGCTTCGTCAATGTCATGCGTTGATACGCCTATCATTAATCTTTCGCCTGCGATTTTTCTTACCGCATCGGCAGGAATACTTTCCTGTCCAAGATGTACACCATCTGCCCTAACGGTTAGGGCAATATCCACCCTATCATTTATAAATAGTCTTGCATTATATTTCTTTGCTAATTCTCTCATCCCGTATGCCATATCCAGCAATTCCCTTACGCCTAAATCCTTCTCTCTAAGTTGTACTGCCTTTACCCCACCCCTTAGGGCATCTTCGATGCCAGTGAATAGTGAATAGTGATTAGTGAATAGTTTTCTGTCGGTTATCAAATAAAGCTTAAAATCAACCTTTGACCCTTTGACCCTTTGACCCTTTGACCCTTTCACTTACAATATTCCCTAATATCCCTCACAAGGCAGGATATTGTATTTGAACGGATTTTTTTGCCGATATTCCGACACCCCCCTTCGTCCCCCCTTAATAAGGGGGGAATTAAAGGGGGGTGAGGCAAAAACCTCGGAGGCCGCCTGCAGCGACCGAGAATGAGTGAAAATACTATATCCTGCCTTTATCACAGCATTCCCTCTATCGGACTGCTTGCAGTTGCATACAGCTTTTTAGGAATCCTGCCTGCTTTATACGCAAGCCTGCCTGCAATCACGGCATGTTTCATTGCCCCTGCCATTGCTATCGGATCTTTTGCCCCTGCAATCGCTGTGTTGAGTAATACGCCGTCGCAACCAAGTTCCATCGCTATTGCAACATCCGAAGCCGTACCTACCCCTGCGTCAACTATCACAGGAACCGTTGCCTGCTCCAATATTATCTTCATGTTATAAGGATTCCGTATCCCCAATCCCGAACCGATAGGGGCCGCCAGAGGCATTACCGCCGCAGCACCGGCATCCACAAGTCTTTTAGCTATAATGGGATCATCATTCGTATAAGGAAAAACGATAAAACCCTCTTTTGCCAATATTTCTGTTGCCTTTAGAAGACCGCATACATCCGGGAACAATGTTTTTTCATCCCCGATAACCTCAAGCTTTATGAAGTCGGAAATCCCGGCCTCTCTCGCAAGCCTTGAATACCTGAGAGCGTCCTCAACCGTATAGCAGCCGGCAGTATTCGGAAGTATCTTATATCTTTTAGGATCAATATAGTCCAGAAGATTTTCTGATTTCCTGTCTATTACATTCACCCTTCTTACGGCAACGGTAACAACATCCGCACCTGATACCTCAATGGCCTCTTTAGTCTCTATAAAATCTTTGTATTTTCCTGTTCCAACCCAAAGCCGTGATTTGAATTCGATCCCTCTAATTACCAGTTTGTCTTCCATCTATCCTCCTCTTAAAATTACCAATTACCAAAACATCAATAATCAAATGAACCTCCCCGCCGCAGAGACGGCGGGGTATCAAAAAAATAAATCGTACTTTGTCATTCCCGCCTCTTTGGCAAAGAGGGGTTAGGGGAGATTTATTGAAAATTTATTTATTCAAAAATCCCCCTTCATCCCCCTTTGCCAAAGGGGGAATATAAGGACACCCCACAGCAGAGACTGTGGGGTATTGAAAATTTAATAAATTCCAAAAAAAACAAATTCCAAACTTGGTTATTGTGATTTGGTCATTGTTCATTTTATGCTTATCCGCCTCCGACAAAATTCACTATCTCAACCTTATCTCCCTCGTTAAGCCTGAAAATTTCATAATCTCTACCTTTGATTATAGAAAGGTTCACTTCCACAGCAACCCTTTTAGGTTCGATCCGAAGCTCCTTTAAAAGTTCAAGAACCGTCCCGGCATTTGCCGTCTCAAGGGTTTCTCCATTAACTATCAGTTTCATAAAAATAAAAAACCGCATCCACGAGGGATACGGCTTACGATACCAATCCCTACGCCGGTATTACCCGTATCAGGTTCGAGGGGTCTTCCCCGCCGCAAGCGGGAAACTCTCAGGCTCTCGCCTCCCCCATGGTTGATTTTAAGTTAAGTATAGTCAAGAATTTGAAAGAATGTCAAATTGTACGATTTATAGATTATCCAGGCGGTTGCGGAGGCTCTAATGTCGGCGTTACGGATACCTCGGTGCTTTCCGCACTTTCTCCGCTATTATTTACGGCGGTCACTACATAGTAGTAGGTTGTCCCATTAGTAAGAGCAGTATGGATATAAGGACTCGTAACACCTGCTATCTTTGTACCATTTGTCTTGTTGACGCCGGAAGTGTTTGACCAATAGATATTATACGCTGTAGCCTCGTTTACCGCATTCCAGCTTATAGTCACCTGTTTATTGCCGGCAACGGCACTTACCCCTGTCGGTACTGAAAGTTGGGCAGAAGGTTGGGTGGTAGAATCTGTAGTCGTACCGCCTCCACCGCCGCAACCACCAACCAAACACAAAAACGTAATTGAAAAAATGCAGATATTGTAAAAAGATTTCCTTATCTTCATTTTTCTACTATTCCTCCTATTCATATCCTAATAGACTTTGTGCCTCTGTGCCTTCTGCCTTTGTGCCTTTCATACCTTTACGGTTTTGCTATCACCAGATAATACGTATCATCATTATTATTCAAATACACCCAGTAACCAAGCCATGGGATTAGTGTTGCATCGGGATCGCTTCCGGCACTTTCGAATGAATAGGTTTTACCCCAGTCGCTGCCGTTGTAATAATAGATTGCATTTATCAGCCACCCATTTGTTACGGCGTCATTCCACGATACGGCAGAGCCGCTACCCTTCATCACCTGTACATTCTTCAACATGATATTACCGCCATAAGGGCTACCGATGATGTTCCAGCCGGGGTTAAGTCTGCGGATATAAGATGAACTCTGAACCTCCCCATTACTCAGTTCCGGCAATGTCGTTATCTCTCCGAAGACAAAGTACCCTTCCCCGCCGGCTACAGGATTAGAGGAATCGGCAAGACTGTAAGACCCTTGGTTAGAGTCTGTTGTCAGACCTGTAGAATTCCATCTGTATGTTGAAGCGCTGCCGAATGCCGAATAACCGTCGAGTCCGGAAGATGCTATATCCCTCGGAATGCTTACCAGACTGTAACCGTTAATGAGTTGCACCTGTGGTCCGGTGATATACCCTGTATCCGGATATGTCGCGGTAGAGCCATCCGAAAATTTTGCCTCGATGTAGAACGTATGAACCGCCGCGGGACCGAACTTTGTCTTATATATACAGGATGCACCTGTACCGTATGTTCCACTGCACGACATATCATAACCATAGAAATCGCTCAAGGAAGGATTGCTCCTCTGTGTCATGTAGAGCCGGACATATTGCGGTGTGCCGCCGGTATCCGTAACGGAGATTGTAAATTCATACTCCGTGTCTATCTTAGGTTTACCGTCAACAAGGTTGTTACCGTCGTCTCCGCCGTCGGTTCTTCTTATACATTGGATTCCGCCGTCGGAACAATCAATAGAGTATGTTGTAACATAGGTAAGGACGGGAGTTGCACTTGCAATTGCGCCTGATGAGGTATTCCCTGCATTATCGGCTGCACACACACGATAATAATAGGTAGTGCCGTTAACTAAACCCGTATGGGTATAAGATGTATTTGAGCCGGAGTATATCTGTACCCCGCTTGAACAGGAACTCGGTATACCTCCGGCAGTGTATACAAGTATGTAATTACTTATTCCACTCGTTAAATCCGAGAATCCCGACCAGCTTAATACTACCTGAGAATCCAGTGCGACTGTTGAAAGGGTGCCGTTGGACGGAGTGACGGTATCGAGGGTAATGGTATCCGAATAAGGCGTTGTATTAGTATTTCCTACACCATCCTTAAACCATACATAAACCTTCTTACTTCCATCACCTGAGGCCAACGTCCATGATTTAGATGAGGTGTATGTTTCCCATATCGAACAGGATGAGGTATTGCTTATACACATCTCCGGTACGCCGCTTGAATCTGAGGCGGAAAGCGTCAGTGTTACGGATATAGAGTTAGTATAATACGCATCACTATCAATATAAAAAGAACCCGATGGTGGAGTCGTGTCGGAACTCTGTAATTGCGGCGTTGCACTTGCAGTCACACCTATGGAAGTGTTCCCTGCATTATCAACAGCACATACCCGGTAATAATATGTAGTACCGTTATTTAAGCCGGTGTGCGTATAAGATGTTTTCGAACCGGGATATATCAATGTTCCGCTTGAGCAATCGGTAGGCATGGTTCCGCTACTATACGCAAGTACATAATTGCTTATCCCACTTGTCGCATCCGAGAATCCCGACCAGCTTAATGATACCTCTGAATCCCCTGCAGTAGCAGAAAGGGTGCCGTCGGACGGACCGATCGTATCGAGAACGATAGAGTCGGAATAAGGACTGGGATTCGCATTACCAGACCTGTCCTGGAACCAAACATAAACTGTTTTATTACCTTCTTCGGATGTTAATGTCCAGTTTTTTGATGCGACATAAGTCTCCCACGTTGAGCATGATGTAGTATTGCTTATACACATCGAGTTCGCATCTGCTGCAGAGAAGGTCAGGGTGACCGACGTTGAATTAGTAAAGGCAGCATCATTATTAATGCTCAAAGAGCCGGATGGTGATGCACTATCGTTAAATGAGGCAGTTACGGCCTGTGCTCTATCCATGGTCACGCTGCATGTCTCTATACCTGAACATACGCCGGACCAGCCTGTAAAACCTGAAACTATATCGGCTGTGGCTGTCAGTGTCACGGTTGTATTGTAATCGTATGCCTCGGTGCAGTCAGAACCGCAATCTATTCCGGAAGGCGAACTTGTTATGCTGCCGGAACCAATACCCGCTTTTGTAACCGCAAGGGTAAACTGAGGTGGAAAATAACTGCTGCTCTGCGGCGTATTTATTGCATTTCCCACATACTCAACCGAACCGCCATTAAAGTAAACCCCTGAGTACATATCATAGTCATATCCGGACCATGCCATCGTCCGGAAGTTCCAGTTAATCCTCCCGTCGGAGAATAAAATTACCTGAAAATGGATCGGATAGGTTATATCATTTACATATGTATAGCCCGACCAGTCAATTACGACGCTATCCGGGAGATCGGATATCTCGACATTTGTTACAAGATCATCGTTTGATGCAAAAACGGCGTCCATATGCCCGGTATAGCTCCCATTATAATGCGTACCGTAATTACTGCATTCATAACACGATTCCCCTGTTTCAAGTAACTCTATAAGGCCGTTTGTATTTACACCAACCTTTACGATATTCCTTCCGTTAAACGGGAATGTAAAAGGAAGCGTGTGTTCCGTATAACTGTCGTCACCGTTAATAGAGACATCCGAAACAGTACCAGACTGTTGGAGGTTCTCATATCCTGTAAATTCCCATGAAAATGTGACAATCGAAATTGATTGAGTATCCGGATTAAATTCATAAGAGACCTGAGAACCGTTTATCGCATATCCAACATCCAACTCTGCGCCGCCGTTAAAATAAATACCCGAATACATATCATAGCTGTAGCCGGACCAATTCATTGTCCTGAAGTTCCATCGGATCTTACCGTCGGAAAACAGAACCACCTGAAAATGAAGCGGATATTTTACGCTGGAATCATACGCCGTAGAACCTATCCACTCAATCACGACCCTGTCTGACGACGTAAGAGCTTTAACTTCAACAGCACCTACCATGTCGTCATTTGACACAAAAACTGCGTCCATATGTCCGATATGGCTGCCGTTATCATGCGTCCCGTCCGTACTGCAATCATAACACGACTCCCCGGATTCGAGCAGTTCGATAAGACCATTCGTGTTTACATTGATCTTTACTATATCCCTTCCGTTAAAAGGGAATGTGAAAGGTAGGGTATATTCTACATCACTATCGTTACCGCTCGCATATGCATCAACGGGTGAGGCTCCGGCAGCTACAATCGCAAAAGAATTATCATACGTGACAAAGATAGACAGCACAATCAGAGGCATTATTAAAGGCAGCAGCTTTAAAAAATCGCGTATCCTCGACATCGTATTTTAATTTAACCACATACTTCACTTAATCGTCAATATGACTGAATCCGTAACCATTCAGTGAAGGGTGGATTATTCCCCCTTTGGCAAAGGGGGGATGTAGGGGGATTTTTATATAATGCAGAAATCATTCAATAAAATCTCCCCTAACCCCTCTTTTCCAAAGAGGGGAATTTGCTTGTCCACTCGTAACTGAATGGTTACCTGAATCCTAAATTAAGATATTTATCTTATGTGCCAGGCACCCTGCCCCGAATCCGTTATCAATGTTCATGACTGCAATACCCGGTACGCACGAATTCAGCATCGCAAAAAGGGCTGTTAGTCCTCCGAGGCTTGTACCGTAGCCTACCGAGGTCGGTACTGCAATGATAGGTTTCTCAGTTAGTCCTCCGACAACGGATGGCAGTGCACCTTCCATCCCTGCAACGACAACGATCACGCGAGCAGAAGAAAAGGATTTTCTATTATCGAACAGCCTATGGAGTCCGGCCACACCTACGTCGTATACAGTCTCGACCCTGCTGCCAAGAAATGAGGCCGTAGCTGCGGCTTCCTCTGCTACGGGGATATCGGACGTCCCTGCCGTGAGAACAAGTACATTACCTTTTTTCCTTTTCTTCTCACCTACGGATATTGTGCCGGATGCCGGATGGAAGACGGCGTCCTTAATCTTCAGTAGGTCATAAATCGCCATGGTTGCCTTTGTAATAAGGAATCTCTTACTTTTCTTATACATAGCCTTTGATATGCTTACTACCTGCTCTTCGGTTTTACCTGCGGCAAAGATGACCTCCGGCACACCCTGTCTTAGATGTCTGTGGTGATCTACCTTTGCGAATGAGATGTCTTCATACGGCAGATGCTTTAATTCATTGACGGCATTCTCGATGGAGATAGTACCTTTTTTTACCGAAAAAAGAATCCTGCTAATCCTTCTTTTATCCACAGGAACCTTAGACTAACCGATACTCCTTCATTACCTTCTTCAATTTGTCCTTATTCGCATCGGACATCTCGCAGAGTGGAAGACGGAATTCCTCTTTTATCTTTCCCATCATGGCGAGGGCTGTCTTTACCGGTATCGGATTCGTCTCGATGAACATCGAAGCATTTAACGGTTCCAACTTATAATGTATTTTTCTTGCCTTTTCGATATTTCCCTGTTCCCATGCAGCACACATTTCAGAGACGTCTTTCGGGGCTACGTTTGCAGAGACGGATATAACACCCTTTCCCCCGAGTGCGAGGAGCGTTAGTGTTGTGAAGTCGTCGCCGGATAGAACGGTAATCCTGTTCCCGCACAATCTAATGACCTCGCTCACCTGTTTCATATCGCCGGTCGCCTCTTTTATGGCAACTATATTTTTTATATCTGCGAGGCGAGCAACTGTCGGAGGCAGTATATTTACTGCGGTCCGGCCCGGCACATTATAGAGAATCATCGGGATATCAACAGCCTTAGCAACCTCTTTGTAATGCCTGTAAAGACCTTCCTGAGTAGGTTTATTGTAATACGGGGAGACGAGAAGCACGGCATCGGCACCTGCCTGTTTGGCCTTTTTTGTTATCATAATCGTCTCGTCCGTCGAGTTTGCACCGGTGCCGGCAATTACCGGGATACGTTTGTTTACCGTCTTTACCGTTATCTCGATTACACTGTAGTGTTCTTCGTAATCGAGTGTGGCAGACTCTCCTGTTGTCCCGCACGGGACAATAGCGTTTGTACCCTGTTTTATATGCCACTCTATCAGATTACAGAGTGCCTTCTCGTCAACTTTGCCTTTTTTGAAAGGAGTAACTATTGCAACGATCGAACCTTTAAACATAGACACCTCCTACCAGCTTCGCTGGAATTCAAAATTCAAAATGAACCTCCTGACCCCCTCTTTGGAAAAGAGGGGTTAGGGGAGATTTATTGAAAATTTATTTATTCAAAAATCCCCCTTCATCCCCCTTTGCCAAAGGGGGAATATAAGGACACCCCACAGCAGAGACTGTGGGGTATTGAAAATTTAATTAAAAATGCAAAATTATGGAATTCATTAATTTTAAATTTTGACTTTTGCATTTTGAATTTATAAATCTACCTCTCCCCTGAATACTTCTACGGCAGGGCCGGTCATATAGATATGATTATCCTCAGCCCACTCTATATATAAATCTCCTCCTGTAAGATGCACTGTAACGCTCTTTTCCGTAAGTCCCTTTAGGGCCGATGCAACCGCTGCCGCCGATGCACCCGTACCGCAGGCCATTGTCTCGCCGGAACCTCTTTCCCAGACCCTCATCTTTAGCTCCGAACGCCCTGAGCCCTCTATAAATTCCACATTGGTCCTTGAGGGAAAAATCTCATGCCGTTCAAGTAACGGGCCGTAATAAGTTACAGGAAAATCGGCAACATTGTCAATAAATATAACGGCGTGCGGATTCCCCATAGACACACAGGTTATACGAAATGTTCTATCTTCTATTTTTATGGGATAATCGATAATCCCCCCCTGCCCCCCTTTAGCAAAGGGGGGTGAGGGGGGATTTGAGTTTTGAGTTTTGAGTTTTGAGTTTTCCTCTCCTGACTTCTTTTGACTTTTGACTTTTGACTCATGACTTATTTTCATAGGGATTCTTTCAGGTTCAAAGATCGGTTCACCCATATCAACCCTTATCATCTCGGCTTTTTTCTCAGGCTTAATAACACCGGCAAGCGTTTCTATATCGAGGACCGTTTTTTCGGACAATCCTTTATCCCATATATATTTGGCAAGACATCTGATCCCGTTGCCGCACATCTCGACCTCGCCGCCATCGGCATTAAATATCCTCATCTTAAAGTCGGCAACGTCGGATGGATATAGTAGGAGCATCTGATCGGCACCTATTCCAAATCGGCGATCACACAGTTTTTTACTTATGTCGCTGATAGCCGATAACTGATAGCTGATAGTTTGAGATACGCAGTCAATAAGAATAAAGTCATTACCAAGCCCGTGCATCTTTGTAAAATTGATTTTCACAGTAACCTCTTTCTTGCAAAGAAAAAGTCCCTTATTCGTCATTTATTCCCCCTTTGGAAAAGGGGGATGAAGGGGGATTTTAAGATAAATTGATTCATAAAATCTCCCCTAACCCCTCTTTGCCAAAGAGGGGTTTTCGGATCAATAACAATAAAACAGAGTTTTTTTCACCAGTCTCACTTTCTGTCCTGCTCACCCCGTTAGAAGGCGAAGTCTTCTAACGGGGTTTACCGACACTTTATTGCCGAACCCACGGTTCAGCAGGACGAGACCCCTCAGCCGCCGCCAAAACTCCTCGCAGGTGTCGAGGACGGTGAAAAACTCTTGCCGTCCGCAAAGGAGCATGAAAATGACGAGACCATCTTTTTAACGTCAGTTGAATCGCACCCGGTACAGGACGTATCTTTCTCGGTAGATCCTACCCTTTGCAAAACGCCTCTTTGGCAAAGAGGGGTTAGGGGAGATTTATTGAAAATTTATTTATTCAAAAATCCCCCTTCATCCCCCTTTGCCAAAGGGGGAATATAAGGACACCCCACAGCAGAGACTGTGGGGTATTGAAAATTTAATAAAATCGGAGAAGCGGAAATGACGCAACTTGTACATAGGCAAGACATAAGGCAGTTTTTGGGTTATAGAGACAATTCTGAAACAGCCTTTCCTGTCTCTGTAGATGGCTTGTGTTATGTGCCTGCCTGTTGCATTTTATTTTAAATAGTATACAATATGGCCTATGAAGCCCTATATATTCCTTATGCTGCTCGTGATAGTTGCATTCGGAAATTCTATTCATAATTCATTTTTGTGGGATGATAACATTGGTATTTTAAGAAATCCTCAAATGAATCTTTCATTAATAGAAGTACCTTCTATTTTTAAAAAACCTATATGGGAGAATAGTCTTTATTATCGCCCTGTTTTAAATATGTTTACAGTGGTCAATTATAAGCTATGGGGGCCTAAGCCGGAGGGCTTTCATCTAATAAATATCTTACTTCACCTGATCAATGCGATGCTATTGTATAGGGTGGGACTACTTTTATTTAACACAAAAGAAAATGGAAGTGCCATTCCTGCGAAAGCAGAAACCCAGAGAACTAAAGAGATGGTTTCCCTTTTACACGGGAATGACGAATTAAGGGGATTTTCAAACGGAAAACTTATCTCACTCATTGCCGCCTCCATCTTTGCTGTTCATCCTATGCATAACGAATCTGTAGGCAGACCTGTAGCAGGTGGAGAGTCTCTTTTAGGTCTTTTTTTACTCATATCCCTCTACTTTTTTTTGAGAGAGAAAAGATACCTTTCTCTATTTGCATTCTCTCTTTCATTACTGACAAAGGAATCTGCGATGATGTTCCCATTTGCACTCTTGATTCTCGCAGTGCATAAAAAGGGTGTAAAAAAAGGTGTTATTGAAATAATTCCATCTATAGTACTGGTTGGGTTATACCTTATATTAAGGTTGAAGTTTGTTGGTACTTTTTTGGGAGGCAGGACCCCGGAAACTACAGTTACAAGGATTCTGACAATGGCAGTAGCAACTTTCGATTATGTCAGGCTTTTATTGATGCCTTATCCTACGAGTCCGTTTTATCCGGCAAGATGGTATAAGTCGGTATTAGAGCCAAAGGTTTTAATCGCAATCTCTCTTCCGTTATTAATTCTTTTTTTTGCATTTAAATTCAAAAGAGATAAGGTAATGCTTTTCCTGCTGTTGACCCCACTGATTATGCTGGTGCCTGTTGTATGGAAAGTCAATTCTTTTTTGGCCGGTCCGGATCAAGTTTATATTAATGAAAGATATTTATATATACCGGCAGCTCTATTTTCACTTTTCATATCTATTTCCGCCAAAAAACTTTTTGACCGCCGGGGAAGGTATTTAGTGGTTGGCTGGCTGTTTGTTTTGATTATATTTACAGGTATTACGATATCTTCAAATGCAATATGGAGAAATAGCCTAACTCTTTTCGGCAGGATTGCTGAAGAATGGCCGAATGCCGCATTCGCCCATATTGAACTTGGGCATACATATTGTAATCAAAACCAACTGGAAAAGGCTATTGAAGAATATTCTATTGTATTGAGATTAAGACCTGATAGTGCAGAAGCCCACAGCGATCTCTGTATGGCCTACAGTAAAAAAGGAGAATTAAACGAGGCGTTTAAGGAGTGTTTTTCGGCTCTGATACTAAGACCTGATAATGCGGAAGCCCATAATAATTTGGGAAATGTCTATCTGAATTCAGGTGACATTGATAATGCCTTAGAGCATTATCGAACAGCCTTAAGGCTGAAAGGAGGATTAGTAAGTGCCTATTATAACATTGGAGTTGTAAACGAATTAATTGAAGCCATGCAGGAATATCAGAAGCATTAAAGATAAAACCTGATCTGATCCCGACTCTTGTTTTGGAAATATCTTTTCTACTTACTAATGAACCTCCCCGCCGCCCTCTTTGGAAAAGAGGGGTTAGGGGAGATTTATTGAAAATTTATTTATTCAAAAATCCCCCTTCATCCCCCTTTGCCAAAGGGGGAATATAAGGACACCCCACAGCAGAGACTGTGGGGTATTGAAAATTTAATAAAACCATAAGTAAAGCCCCCTCACCCTCGCCCTCTCCCGCCGGGGGAGAGGGTAAGAATATTGCCCCTCCCTTGAGGGGAGGGGAGAAAGGGGAGGGTGATTTATGTGGCTTTACTAATGAACTCCTTAGTAAGGCTTCTTACTCTTAGTTTTGCTATAATCGAGATAATGAAAGAGGCAATGCTGTATGAAAGGCTCGAAGAGAAAAAGGTAAGGTGTTTTCTCTGTGCACATGGCTGTCATATATCGCCTGGAAAAAGAGGGCTATGTGCGGTAAGAGAGAACATTAACGGGACACTCTATAGCCTTGTATACGGTAAAGTTATCGCTATGAACATAGACCCTATCGAGAAAAAGCCGCTCTTTCACTTTATGCCCGGTTCCCGCTCGTTTTCCATAGCGACTGTGGGCTGTAATTTTAGATGCGAGCACTGCCAGAACTATGACATATCCCAGTATCCAAGGGAGAGACCGGAGCTTGCCATACCCGGTGAGGATATGACACCCGAAGAGATAGTAAAGCGGGCTGAAAGGTCGGGCTGTGGAAGTATTTCATATACATACACGGAGCCAACCATCTTTCTTGAATTCGCCTATGACTGTGCCCGGATCGCCCATCAGAAAGGCATTAAGAATGTCTTTGTAAGCAATGGTTTTATGACGCCTGAGAGTGCAAAACTTATTGCCGAATATCTTGACGGCAATAACATAGACCTCAAAGGAGGAAAGGACTTTTATAAGAAGATATGTCACGCGAGAGTTGAGCCGGTTAAAGAAACCATAAAGACTATGAAGCAATCCGGTGTATGGGTTGAAGTAACAACCCTTATAATCCCTGGCTATAACGATTCAGAGGAAGACCTGAGAGGCATTGCCGAGTTTATAAAATCGATTGATCCTGCAATACCCTGGCATGTGACACAGTTCTATCCAACATACAGATTAACGGATGCACCGCGTACTCCTATCATGACGCTGAGAAAGGCGAGACAGATGGGAATCGCTATCGGGCTTAAATACGTTTATGAAGGAAATGTCCCGGGCGAGGGAGGGGAGAACACCTACTGCCCGAGCTGCCGTGAATTACTGGTCCATAGGCTTGGTTTTAGTATTAGTGAAAATAAGATAAAAAACGGAAGATGTTTTAACTGTGGTGCGATGATAGATGGCGTCTGGGTTAATGCAGTCTAATTTTGTGATTCAGACAGTAAAAATAGGGTAATTGGGGGATAGCCCGAAAGCCTTGTGGCTATAGGATAAAGTGCCCACCCTTCTGTAAAGAAGAAAAAAACTTATACTTTTTTTAATTTCAGTTATTTTTTACTTGCTTTTCTAGTATGCATATACTACTATAACAGACATGAAAGACGAAAAGTCAAGAGGACACCTGAGCCGGCTGAGGCAAAAGATACATCAATTGAGAGAGATAAGGGGACGGTATATAGGCAAACTACTGCGTCCAATGCCCATGATTAT
>JACQXD010000147.1 GCA_016208875.1 Nitrospirota bacterium | reverse complement strand
GGAATTCCTTCCCCAAATTTCTCGCAGGTTCGCTCATAGACGATACTTTCACGAAATTCCTACGAGATAGAATGGATATAAAGAAAGCTAAGGCTCTACATTTGGCTGCTTAATTTGATTATGAGGAAAACTCGGTACTCTCAAGTAAAAAGGTAATACAAAGAATACAAAAAAAATATCTATTTTTTTAGAAGGAGGTTTTTAGAAGTGGCAAAGACAAGGCACATCAATTTTAAGATTTCAGAGGCTGATTACAGAAAAATTGAGTCAATGAAAAATGGAAAAACAATCGGACATCTTATGAGAAATTTGATAGCAGAGGCAGTAGAAACTGAGAGGAAAGAGGCTCGGAGGCGATAAGGGCAAATATCGCTGTCGAGGAATTAGCAAAATTACGATTGATGAGAAGTGACATTTATCAAAAGTACATACAGGTTGTTGAAAAAAGGTTGGAGGACATGAGGATTAATTCATGACTGTTGCATTGATTGTTTTTCGTATTTTACTTGTGGTTTTAACAGCTATTTTTATGGCTTTTCATACACAAATTTTTATAGGCAGGATAGAGCAGAATTTTGTTTTTTCGTGGATGGCATCGCTTGTAATCGAGGGAATGATTATCTCTCTTGCTCTTATGCGTACTGTTTTTTCCCGCATACTATTGATTCCGCTTTTTGTTATTTCGGTTGTCTCTGCATCTGCAAGTTTTATCGTGCAAAATGAGGGATTGCTGAATAGCTTTTTTAAAGATCGGAGGGTTATAGAACAGCTTAGAGGCGATATTACAGAGACACAGAATCAATTTTCTTTTAATCAGAAGTATACGACCAAGACATTGATGAGGGAGAGAAGGCTGAAAGATGAACTTCAGGCTGCGTTAAAAGGACAAAAAGGAGATATTACTATCGCCAATTCTCTTATCTTTTTTTTGTTGGTTTTGGTGATGCAGACGGTTTCTATTTATACGGCAACGGCTCTTAAGGACATAGGTCTAATTTTCTTAGAAAAAGATAAGGTTGTTTCCGGGGTTTCTGGAACGGAAACCGAAAGTTTCCAGAAAGTTTCTGCAGTGGAAACTAAGGATGGAAACACGGAAACTTTTACACAAACGCGGAAACGGTAACGGAAAAAGGACTGATATGAAAGACTTTGTTGTTGCAGAGCTAAAAAAACTTAAAAATGGCAGAAGTCTGGAGACCTTATCGCTGCAAGTAGGGGTATCTAAGTCCACACTCTCCAAAGTTTTGCAGTATCCGGCTTATCAGATTTCGGATGAAGTTTTCCAGAGAATCAGTGAGGCACTAAAATGAAAACCAAGAATTCTATCGGACTACACGGATACAACAACAGGTTTAATGCCAGTAAGCTTTCTGATAATTTTTTCTTGAGCAACTTGTATATCGTAATTCGACTGAAAATTCATCCAAAACTGTGGGGATTGCCCCAGATACTTGCCGATTCTGAGGGCAATATCTCCGGTGACAGGTCGAGAACCATTGATGATATAGCTGATCCGTATAGGCGACACGCCGATATCATGCGCAAGACGAGCCTGAGAAATACCGAGTTCCCCTATAATCTCTTTGAGTATCACGCCGGGATGCACCGGCTTAAAATATCTTCTCATTTTATACCTCCATTTTTAGTGATAATCTGTAATCTCAACATCATGCACTCCGTCTGCTTCAAATCTAAAGCAGATGCGCCATTGATTATTGATCCGAATGCTCCATTGCCCAACTCGCTTACCGGAGAGGGCTTCAAGGTGATTAGACGGTGGAAGCCTGAGATCCGTCACTGTTACAGCAGCATCGAGTTGGGCAAGTCTAATGACTGCCCTCGCTTGAATATCCATCGGCAACTTGCAAGACTTCATGCCCTGAAACAACCTTTCGGTTTCTTTACAGGGGGGGGCGCCATCTTCAGAGACCGTTTACCTTTTATCGATACCGAAAGGGCAGGGAACGGACCATGCTTTTTCCCTTCCTTGCATGAACAATTCGGTTTACTGCACATCTTGTAGACTTCATAAAGAGAACCAATAATCATGGGCATTGGACGCAGTAGTTTGCCTATATACCGTCCCCTTATCTCTCTCAATTGATGTATCTTTTGCCTCAGCCGGCTCAGGTGTCCTCTTGACTTTTC
>JACQXD010000146.1 GCA_016208875.1 Nitrospirota bacterium | reverse complement strand
CGGCTATCCGGTATATAATTCATTCTTTGAACCGCAGGTAGTTTTATCATTCCTTGTTTTGCTTTCTATATTTGGATTCGGAGTCTATCTATTTTATCGGTCACGAGAAATTGTTAAAGTATCAAAGAGTCAAGGTATCAGAGTATCAGAGTATCAGAGTTTTAAAGACTCTGACCCTGTGACACTTAGACGCTCTGACACTTCTTTGATTGCCTTCGGCATCTTCTGGTTTTTTATAACCCTTTCTGTTGAATCGTCTATTATCCCAATTAGAGATGTAATCTTTGAACATAGGCTTTATCTGCCGTCTACTGGTTTAATCATAGCCTCTTGCATTATAGTATTTCATTTCGCTTCACGCCTTGCGTCTTACGCCTCACGCATTACGCATTACGCATTACGTGTTACGTATTTTGCTGTTGTCATTGTTCTTTCGATTGCCACTTATCAGAGGAATAGCGTCTGGCAGAATAAGATAAGTCTATGGCAAGACGTAGTAAGTAAAAGTCCTAATAATGCCAGGGGACATTATGGTTTGGGCAATGCCTATAGAGAAAAAGGTGACATCAATAAGGCCATAGAACATTATCTTGATACACTGACGCTAAAACCGGATTATGCAAAGGCACATAATGATATAGGGGTGGCCTATGGAATAAAAGGACTGACCGATAAGGCCATAGAACATTATCAAATTGCTCTTAAATTGGAACCGAATGCTGCAATAACTTATTACAATATGGGTCTTGCCTATCTGAATGTTGCCTTAATCGATAAGGCCATAGAGCATTTTCATATTGCTATCAGGTTGAAAACGGATTATGCCGATGCACATCTCAATCTGGGTAATATTTACCACTTTTATAAGGGGTTACATGATAAGGCCATAGAACATTATGAAGCTGCTCTGAGATTAGACCCGAATAATCCAAAAATCCATCTGAACCTCGGTATTATTTATAGAGAAAAGGGATGGATTAACATGTCGAAAGAACATCTCGATATGGCTAAGAGACTAAAACCTGCTTTATTTAAAGAGTAGGATTGAGTGGAAATTATTTATAAATTTTTCGTCAAAATCATAGATTTTTAGGTGGCAGAGAATCTCTGCCACCCTTCTATTGGGAAGTTTAGTCTAATTCCCCATATCATGAGGAACTGTAACCTGAGTTGTAGCTGTTGATTCGTTGCCGGCATTGTCCTTAGCGGTTACTGTGATGGTATAAACTCTTCCATCCTTATCCTCCCCTTCTCTCCATGCCTCAAGCTGTATAGTGCTTCCAAACCCGGGAACCGTCATGTTGTATATTCCGTATTCATCTGTAACAGTTATCTCAGTAGAGGCTACACCGGATTCATTATCAGTTGCCGAGCCATCAATTAAAACATCAACCATCTTATGATCCGGAGGCCAGATGGTATTTGGGGTTGCGGTAACTGTGATGACCGGAGGTGTAGTATCAATATTGCATACTTCACTCGATATTACATCTGCACTGATTGCAGTTACATTGCTCTCCGTAGACCTAAAACCAGGATCCCATTGCCACAGTGATGCATCTGCTACGGTTGCATTTGTATCGCTCACTGCTTCATCCGTATCACTTATCAACCCGGATGGACAGCCTGAAATATTTCCATTTGAGTCAAGCTTGAATATGTATGACCGTCCTCCCAGATATACCCTCCATCAGGCGTCTGGTAGATAGAATAGGCAAGATAATCAAAATCATGCCCACCTCCGTAGGCCTTCTGCCATTGGATATTCCCATTCGGATCAAGTTTCATCACTACAACGCCGTACCAATGATAACCAACTACAATATATCCATCGTCTGAAGTTTGGCGGATAGAGTTAGGCCATTCACCATAATAACTACCGTATACCATTTGCCATTGGATATTTCCTTCCGAATCAAGTTTTAATACCAAAAAATCACTTAAACCGAATGGGCCGCCGGTCACACCTGCTGCAACATACCCTCCATCTGAAGTCTGTTGGACAGAATAATATAGATTACTGCCATAATTCTTTGCCCATTGAACAGATCCACTTCCATCAAGTTTAGAAAGATTAGTACCAGCAGTTATACTGCCACCATCACTGGTCGGCTGAATAGACCGGATGTCATCGTTGACGACTTTTGCCCACGTCTCCGCATAAGCTACTCCTGTAAAAATGAAAATAAGTGGTATTAAAGCAGAAACTAAACTTTTTTTGAATAACCACGATTTTTTCATTTTTGAAACCTCCATTTCTGATTTAGTTTTATTGAGACATAAAGACTATTAGTCAACTATTCAAGGTGGAACACCGGATAAAATACATGGGTCTTTATTATTCGGAGGGATCAAAATGACCTCCGGAGATTGATGCTGATTTTGAAAAGAAATTCCTTTAGAGAAAAATACTGACTTAGCAATATTAAGGCCAGATTAATTACGGCATACAAAAAAATAATAATTTCTTTCCCCAAAGTTTTATCCCCTCTTATTAAGACATGTAATAGTCTTAGCACATCTGGGAAATTTATGTCAAGAACTTTTTGGAGAACTTTTTGGATCAAAAGGCTATGCCGCGCAGGCATAGCCTTTTGACGTTAGATTATGTTTTCCTACCTGTCGAGCGATACCTTCTTGGTTATCGTATGGATCGGATACTTCTGTTCGGGATTACCAAGCTCATAGAAAAGATCAACCGTTACATCTGCCGCCCTTACCCCTTCGGGAAGGTCGAACTCTATGGTCTCTTTTTTAGGCTTCATCGGCTGGAAACTTGTATCGCGGAGATTCGCTACCTTCCACTGGGCTCCGTACTTCATCTTTGTATCCCTGCAATTTGTAGCCTGAGGATGATAATGTTTTTCGACCTTGCCTATCTCTTTACCGTCTGCTGCCTTTGCGGTCACTACCATGACCACTCTGTTATGGGATGGTCAGCCGTCCGGTACCCTATGTCCCGCAGTTGTAGTTATCGTCGTACTCACTACAACCTTCGGTATATAAGTTTTTGCCTTTTTCAGCCATTCGTATCCGAGTGTTTCAACTTCAAGGGAGATTGCCTTGCCGAGAAGTGCCGAGGCTCCTTTGTCGTCATTCCAGTCAAGTGCAAACAGGTGATCACCTTTCTGCATATGGCAATCCTGACAGGACTTTGTCCCGCCCGACGAAATATAGTTATGGAGATAGCTCCCGTAGAGGTTGGCACACTGGAATGCCTGATCGAACTCAAAGTTTGGACCGAGACCGTGACACTGCCCGCAGGCAATAGAGTCATGCATAATAGCACTCTTTTTGACCTTCGTAAATATCTTGTCGGGGTGGGAATCCATATTCTTTGCGCCGTAGAGCACTCCTTTTTCCGGCTCACCCAATTCACGTTTGTGAACAATCGCCTTGTCGCTATGACAAACTATGCAGGTAATCTGAAGCCTTCCGACCTTTGCCTTGTCCCCTGCTATCAGAGCCTCTGCAAGCTCGACTGCCACCGAATCCTCGGCAGATGTAATCGCCTGAGGAAGATGACACTTAAAACACGGAAAATTCTTTAATGTTGCCTTCTTCGGATCTTCGGGTGAGAATGCAGTTTCCCCTTTTTTGGCAAGAGGCGTCAACATCAATCCACCCTTCACTCCCATCAAAGGCCTTGCATGGTGTGACTTCTCCCATTGACCATAAATCTCGGCGTGACAATCCTTACATCTCGATGAGTCATACATCTTTGCAAGATCATCGATTGTCTTTGCCTTATCTGCCGAAGCTGCAAGTGGAACCGAGATAAAGAGAAGCACAATAATTAATTTCAAAAATCTCATAAACCCTCCTTTTATTAAATTGCTGAACATCTTAATTCTCACTACAGACTCTCGATAATATCACCTCCTTTTCTTGTCTCAGGCTAAAGAATGCAATCTGGAACATTCTATTAATATTTATATCAACAAAAACTTTATAATGCAAATTATAAAGCTGAGTCTGCTAATTTTAAAGTTCTTTTTGTCCGATTTTTTAAAATTTTTGCTATCGGCAAAATTCATGTCAAAATACACATTAAAAAACCGACTCCACTCCGGGAAATCTCTTTTTAAGATGATATTTCCGAAGTGGAGTCAAAATAAATTACATGTCAACTTAAAATTGAAAGTTTAGAGTCTATAAAATTCTTATAATTCTCTAATTAATCCGTTGCTCATTTTCAGTTGTCGTTTGACCTTGTTTGCAAGTTCCATATTATGGGTTACCATAATAAAGGTTATACCCTTCTCCTCATTCATGAACTTAAAGAAATTCATCATGTCCGCTTCCGTCTTTTCATCCAGGTCTCCGGTTGGTTCATCTGCAAGGATTATCTCCGGATCATTCATAAACGCACGGGCTATAGCAATACGCCGCTGCTGGCCCCCCGACAATTGAGAGGGATAAGCATCAACCCTATCACCGAGACCGACCATTTTTAATAACTCCGCCGCCTTTTGCTCATTTCCCTTTGAGTTATCTCTTGGGTTTTCAGCAGATCTAAAAATCAGAGGGAGTAACAGATTTTCCTTTACCGTAAGGATAGGTAAAAGGCTTGCAAACTGAAATACGAATCCTATCTTGTTACACCTGTATTCTGAAATACTGTTGCTGTCGAGTGCATACACATCGATGCCCTCGAATAAAACCCTACCCGATGTAGGCCGTATTAAGCCTCCTATAATTGAAAGCAGGGTTGTCTTGCCTGACCCCGAATGTCCCACTATAGATAAAGACTCGCCCTTCTCGATCTTCAGAGAAATATTATCAACCGCCTTGATACCCAGTTCGCCTACCGTGTAAATCTTTGTAATGCCTGCAATCTCGATCTGTGACAATTATTCCTCTTTTATCGCAAGTAACGGTTCTAATTTTTTTATTCTTTGAATCGGTAAGAGCGCACCAAAAATACAGATTACCGTCCCAAGTAAAAAACTTAATACATCTATAAAACTACGTTCCGTAACGGTTAAGTCATTCGACAGGTTTTTCAGGATGGTGAAACTCTTTGTCAGTAGAAGAGAAAATGCTGTTCCCGAGATGATTCCGAGAATACTTCCGATACTTCCGATAACAAAGACCTCAAGACAAAAGATCATCACGATATGGGACTCCTTCGCACCGATAGCCCTCATAATTCCCACCTCTTTTGCCCTCTCGTTGGCAATGGCGGAAAAAACAGCCCACACGAGAAATATGGAAAGTATGGAAGCAAGCGATAAAGTAACAGTGAACGCCCTGTTTATGTCTCTCAATGTATAGATTAAACTCTTACCGATATCTTTTCTTGCTACGGCATCCACTTCTATTATGGAACCTTCGATTTGTGATGCAATCTTATAGGGATCGTACCCACTCCTGACTTTTGCAAAAATCACGGATATCTGATCGGGCTTTATATTTGCCTTCCCTTTTTTAAATATATCGGCAATGTTATTATCGTCTATAAATATTGCTGTATCCAATCCTGTTCCCGTTTTATCTAAGACTCCAACCATCTTAAATATATTTCCAAACAGAACAGTGTCAACCTCCGTCAGCCCTAATCTTATATTGAATGCAGACTCGCTGCCCACAATAGCCTCTCCCCTTTCAAGCCTTCTGCCGATTTTTTTATTAAGCCATGGCCTTATAATAAAATCGGTGCCTTGATCGAACGCAACGATTATAGACTCGGGTACATCACAGCAGACACCCGTTATGCTAACGAGATAGGTCTGGTAAGTCAGGCTGTCTACACCTTCGATATTTCTCACTCTCTCTACGATATCCTTATCCATATAAAACGACTTCGCCTTATTTTCGAGTAGAATGTCCTCGGCGGCTCCGCTTGACTCTGTCGGAACTATTAGCAGGTCGGCACCGAGACGTTCGGAAGTAATCTTAATGCTTGAATCGACACGCCTTACGAATGACAACGCAAATACAATCGCAGATACCAGTAACCCTATCGCTGCTATCAACATGCAGGTACGAAAAGGTTTCCTCTTTACGTTTTTAAGTGCAAGTGAAAACAGTGTAAATTCGTTCGTCATACTTTATTATTATAAGGATTTTTAGGTATTCTTTCTATGCGGCCAAAGCCGCATAGAAAGAATCCAAAGAGAAAGGTTATTTTTTGTAGTTGGCGTCTAAACCGCAGAGTACTGCGTTCTTATCACCGAGTCCCATGCCTTTGTGGCATGCAAAGCATACCGATACACTTTTGCCGGTAAGCTTTTTTGCGTTGACATCATACAATGCGAGTACACCGTCTGTGATCTTCTTTTCAGGTACAAGTGCTTTGCCCTCAGGGTTACATCCAACCGTATCTGCAGTCCTTAAGATAAGGAGTGCATATTTACCGTCGGGAGAAGGCATTATATCGTGATTCTCGCCGTATTCGGGTTTTGTCATCTTTTCATCAATAAGTTTAAGTGTAACTCTGTCAACCTGAAATTTAAAATTTAGACTTTATATCGGGGTAGTTTCAAAATTCATTAATTGACCCGTTACTCATTCTCAATTGTCTTTTAGCCTGTTCTGCAATCTCCCTGTCGTGAGTGACAACAATAAAGGTTATATTTTCCCCCTCATTCATCCTGCGGAAAAGGCTTATAATCTCTTTCTCGGAATCCTCATCAATATCTCCCGTAGGCTCGTCGGCAAGGATGATCTCGGGCCTGTTTATAAATGCCCTTGCAATGGCAACCCGTCTTTGCTGTCCCCCCGAAAGCTGTGACGGGTATAAACCCGTCTTATCCTTAAGACCAACCATGTCAAGAAGTTCTCCTGAATAAGCATTGACATCTTCTTTGAAGTCTCCAAACATAGTCGGGAGCATGATATTCTCGAGTACCGTCAAGGTCGGTATAAGACTTGCAAACTGATATATGAAACTTATCTTTTTATTTCTGAACTCCGAAAGGTCGTCGTCGTTCATAGACCATATATCTATGTTATCTATCAAGATCAGGCCGGAATCGGGCCTGGTAAGACCTCCTATTAGATTTAAAAGGGTGGTCTTTCCGCTTCCTGAATGACCGACAATCGATACCATTTCCCCCTTCTTAATTTCAAAAGAGACACCGTCCACAGCCATAAAAGCCTGTCCATTTACGAATAAATTTTCTCTTAAGATTTCTTACAGCAAGATTGAGAATACTTATGCGGGTCATTTTATTATTATAAGTCGGGTCTCCGGCAAAAGTCTATTTCTACAAAAAAAGGTGTCAAGGCAAAGTAGAAATGTCCTGTTCATGGCGATTTAGATCAGCAGCAGAACCCAAGACGCCCCCTCGCCGTTCTCCCGATGTCCCGAGCTTGGGCAAAAGGATTACCCGAAGGGAAATATTAGAGGCAATACGCGAATCCAGAGAACGGGCATAACAATGGTCAGGATTGATGATTATGCCTATCTCGTTCCTTATGTGCAAAAAAGCGATGAAACTGTTAATTAACCCTCGTGGAAGAGGCAAGCGGCGTAAATCCATAATTTCTCAGGAAACGCCTCATCCTATTCCTCTCCCAGAAAAAGAGGTTCAACCTACCCTCCGGCCTTGGAACAAGGATAAACCCTCCGGCAAAGTCAGCCGGCACTCTAAAAACCCCGTTTTCCTGTACAACTGCTATGCCAGCCAATGTCTTCATAGTCCCTCCTTTCCACTGTAAACGCCCTATAACAAAATAAGCAATTGTAATGCCAGTTCAAAGCCTGAACCTAAAATAATTTACCTTTAAATTCAATGCGTTATAAAATTTAGTTTTTGGGTATTAATTACCATATAAAAGAACATGATATTTTTGCCTCTTTTTACACAATTCATGCCTTTTTTTACACACCGGTTTCCCATGTAGTAAAATTACCCTGTAACAATCTTTTTGAATTTTTTTTCTAAAAACTATTGAAATTTCCCCTGTATATGCTGTATTTTATAAATCCGGAAGAAAATCCTTATCTCTGGAGGGAATTTTAATGGCAACGATGACAGTTAAAAAATACGTTTACTTTTTTGGTGCTGGGAAGTCAGATGGAAGGGGCGAAATGAAAGACCTGCTCGGAGGCAAAGGTGCAGGCCTTGCCGAGATGACGAATCTTAAGATCCCCGTGCCTGCAGGCTTTACGATCACGACAGATGCATGCAATGAATATTTTAAGAATAAAAAGAAATATCCACCCGGAATGTGGGAACAGATTCTTGCTGCTCTTAAAAAAGTAGAAAAGACAATGGGCATGAAATTCGGAGATCCCGCTAATCCATTATTGGTCTCTGTACGATCAGGGGCAAAATTCTCGATGCCGGGTATGATGGACACCGTACTAAACCTCGGTCTTAACGAGACAACACTAAAGGCACTCATAAAAAAGACCGGTAATGAGCGATTTGCGTATGATGCATATAGAAGGTTTATAACGATGTTCGGAAGCATCGTCATGGGTGTTGACAGGCAGAGGTTCGAAAAGACACTTGAAGAGATGAAGGAGAGAAAAGGGGTCCATCTCGATACTGACCTTACGGCCGATGACCTAAAAATACTCGCAACTGAATTTAAGGACATCTATAAAAAGAGTACAGGGGAGAATTTCCCGGGTGATCCTTACGAACAGCTTAAAAAAGCTGTAAATGCGGTTTTCGGCTCATGGTTTGGGGATCGGGCCGTAAAATACAGAAAGCTGAATAATATACCCGAAAATCTTGGTACGGCATGCAATGTGCAGACCATGGTTTTCGGTAATATGGGAGAAAACTCGGGTACGGGCGTCGGCTTTACGAGGGACCCGTCCACCGGTCAAAGGAAATTCTTTGCAGAATGCCTTATAAATGCACAGGGAGAAGACGTTGTTGCAGGGATCAGGACCCCTCTCCATATAGATGAACTAAAGAAAAGACTTCCAAAGGCTTATAACGATCTCGATAGGATATATAAAAGGCTCGAAAGGCATTACAGGGACATGCTCGATATAGAGTTTACCGTACAGGACGGAAAGCTCTATATGCTCCAGACAAGGGTCGGAAAAAGGACTGCTGCCTCTGCACTCAGGATAGCCATTGATATGGTGAAAGAGAAATTGATAGATAAGAAAACCGCTGTACTGAGAATTGACCCGCAGCAGCTCGATCAGTTACTTCACCCAATGATAGACCCGAAGGCACAGATTAAAGTAATTGCAAAGGGTCTTCCTGCATCTCCCGGTGCAGCAGTCGGAAAGGTGGTATTCACGGCAGAGGAAGCGGAAAGGGCTGCAGAGAAGGGGGAGAAGGTTATCCTCGTTCGGACGGAAACCTCACCGGAGGATATCGGCGGAATGCATGCTGCTCAGGGTATACTCACGGCGAGAGGTGGTATGACATCTCATGCAGCGGTCGTGGCGAGGGGTATGGGTAAATGCTGTGTTGCAGGCTGCGGGGCAATAAATATAACCGAGAGCCAGAGATTTTTTACGATCAATACACTGACAATCAAAGAAGGCGACTATATAACCCTTAACGGTACAACAGGTGAAGTGATTCTCGGCGAGGCCCCGCTTATAAAACCGGAAGTCACCGGCGACTTCGGTATATTTATGAAGTGGGTGGATGAGTTCAAAAAGATAGGCGTAAGGACAAATGCGGACACGCCTCACGATGCAAAGGTAGCGAGAGGTTTTGGGGCACAGGGTATCGGCCTTTGCAGGACAGAACATATGTTCTTTGAGCCTGACAGGATAAGTGCCGTCAGAGAGATGATATTGGCTGACGACACAGAGGGAAGGGAAAAGGCCTTGGCCAAGCTTCTTCCAATGCAGAAAGGCGATTTCATAGGGATATTCAGGGAAATGAAAGGCCTGCCTGTAACGATAAGGCTTCTCGATCCTCCTCTGCATGAATTCCTTCCGCATACGGATGAGGAATTAAAATCCCTTGCACACCAGATGGAAGTACCTTTCGACAAGCTAAAGTCAAGGAACAAGGCACTTCACGAATTCAATCCGATGCTCGGACATAGGGGATGCAGACTCGGTATAACATACCCTGAGATATATGCAATGCAGGCACAGGCGATTATGGAGGCAGCGTGCGAACTTTCAAGGCAAAAGGTCAAGGTAATTCCTGAGATAATGATACCGTTAGTCGGCCATGTAAAAGAACTTAAGATGATGAGGGAACTCGTTATTAAAGTAGCCGATGACGTCCAGAAAAAATACAAAACAAAGGTTAATTATATCGTGGGTACAATGATAGAGCTTCCGAGGGCTGCGATAACGGCTGACGAGATAGCAGCGCAGGCAGATTTCTTCTCCTTCGGTACGAATGACCTGACGCAAACAAACTTTGGTCTTTCAAGGGACGACGCAGGAAGGTTCCTGCCCTTTTATGTAGAAAAAGGGATACTTGAAGACGACCCGTTTGTAACCCTCGACCAGACCGGTACAGGTCTCCTGATGAAGATCGCGGTTGATAAAGGCAGAAAGGTAAAGAAGGATTTGAAGATGGGGATTTGCGGAGAACACGGCGGCGATCCGAAGTCGGTAGAGTTCTGTCATAAGATAGGGCTTAATTACGTAAGCTGCTCGCCCTACAGGGTCCCTATTGCAAGACTTGCAGCAGCACAGGCTGCCTTAAAGGAAAAAACAGGCAAAGACCTGAGCAAGTCAACTGTTTAGATAAATTTGTTTTGCCCCCCCCTCTCCCCTCTCGCGGGAGAGGGCAAGGGTGTGGGGAAAGGATGAAGCGTAAACTTATCCTATTCGTCTCGATAGCAATAACGATAATATATTGGTTTTCTGATAAAGAGGTTGTCTTTGCTGCATCTGAAAAGCAAAACTGGTGGCTTGAAATAGGGGGTGATATAGGATATCAAAAAACCGATTTTTGGTTTGAAGATCAACAGCATTTTGGTAAATCTGTTATGGATGCCAGAGGGGGTTACAGATTTTATATATCCGATTATTTGTTTGTGGATCCGTATCTAAGATTTGAGTTATTGGGCGATTTGGGTGGAGAAGAACAGAATAAGTTCTTTTGGAATAACAATTTGAGGTACGGACCTGGAATTAGGGTAAGAGCTGAACATAAGATCGAATATAAAGTGGACGAAGAACATGCTTTCAGATTCAATTATGCAAACCTTGACTATTATGCTGAGTATTTGCATATTAGCTTCATTGACCGTGGGCAGGACATTCCAGATAATATTCCAAGAAATGACTTCAGAACCGGATTTAATTCTTGGATTTCTGCGGATAGCAGTTCTAAGCTTTCAGAAGGCAACTTAATGGGTGGCATATGGTTTGAGATGTGGAGTGACCTAACCTATCACACCACAAATTTCTTCCTTGAAAACAAAGATAACTTTTGCATATTAACGCTATCCCCAAAAGTCGGACTGAGGGGTGATTATCACGGCATAGCGTTGGAACCTTATTATCGCTTGGATTACGTTCACGATTTTCTTAATGAGGACTGGAACAAAGAGGCATGGAGCAACAATACTAAATACGGCCCCGGTATAAGGCTATCGCTGGGCGGTTTGACCAAACGGACAGATACAAGCATATATCTTTATACAGAATATCTGAATATTGATTTTGATTCTCGCGTTGGCTCGAAATCCTCAGGCTTAAGCACAAATGACTTTAGAGCCGGATTAAATTTGTGGATACCATTCGGAGCCTCAAAGGGAAGCCAGGGAAGAATATAATTAGAACGGATTATGATATCTAATAGCAAAAAGTTAAATGGTAAGCAAGAATTAGCTAAAGATAGGCAATTTCTGCATTCGAGAGACAAGGAGATGAAGGTGTGAATACAAATACCGGATGGCGAGATAAGGTTGATGTTTCAAAAATTGCATCTATTTTTATTGCAATTTCAATGGCATTTCTTGCCTTGTTTGGATCTAAGCTTAATTTAGGGGTTGCCCACGAACAGCGGGTCGAACAACTTGTAAAAGGTTTGGCTCCCGATGAAGAAAAAGAAAAGATATTTTCAGCATATGTATCATTGAGATGTCTGTTTTCTGAAGAAGAAGTATCAAGGGATGAGAAAGTCCAGAAGTTACTGTCTCGACAAATATTTCTTTTGATTTTACAACAAATTTATCCAGATAGAAACGTTGCAAAGAATTTTGAAATGTTAGAGCGTTTACAAATAGTTGACATGGCTATTAACCATAAAGAATCTACAGAGTTTATCTTTGCCAAGATATTATTTCAAAAAGAAAACGAAGAAGCTATCGAGGAGTTTACAAATTTCATAAAATTACACCCGAAACATTGGTTGATTCCCTGGGCATATTTTAATATAGCTTCTACCTTATCTGATAAAAAAGATACGCTCAAGGCTCTTGAATATAAGAAGAAAGCGATAGACGAAGCGCGGCGACTTAAGTATGAAGATGCAGACATCGCTGAAATGTCAAAGTGATTCAAAAAGCGACTTGAAGAATTTAAAGGAGGACATTAGTGCTATGATAAATCTATACCAAAAAAAAACATTTGGTCAAAACTTTAAATACAAGAAAAAAGATTTATTGTCTCGTCAAATGTGTTTAATAAAAGAATTCGTAATACTGTTCATCCAGATTACTTTAATCACGACTTTAATCCAATTCACCTTTTTAACTTCGGCCTTCTCTCAAACGGAACCATCAATAACAATTTTGAAGATAGAATCGGATAACTTCATTAAGGGTAAAGTTGAGGGGTTAAGGCCTGAGGAATATGCTAATTATAAAGTTATAGTATATGTAAAAACGGATAAGTGGTACATTCATCCATATGAAAGGGGTGGCGCCGGGAGATCTTATGCTAATATCAATCAAGACGGTACATGGACAATTGGAACGGTAAAGCGTGAGTTTCCGGCAGACTATGTGGCAGCCCTACTTGTGAGAAGTGACTATACGCCACCATCGACCGTCGCAATCTTAGGGACACTAGATTATATCGCTATATACAAAGAAGAGGGAAAAGGCAGGCTTTGATTTTTTAATCTGCAAAAAAATTCTGAACCAAAAAAGGAGGAGCAAAATGAATGGAAGGTCAGGGGGGTCAATTCTTTCATCTTGACAAAACAAAGTTTGACAGTCAATTTGACAGGGGTCTGGGTCATGCTTACGGTCAAGTCTTGCAATGCAATATCTATCACAAAAGTGAGCTTGGCTGGGTGTATCTTGCATACATACTATCATTGGTGATATTATTAAAACTAATATAGGAGGTATCATTAATGAACAAGATTCCAAATATCGTTCCAATTACCGATCTTCGCCAGGATGCAACGGCCATTGTAAAGCGTCTCGCCAAGCTACGGGAACCGTTAATTATTACACAAAGAGGGCGTGCTGCTGCTGTGATGGTCAGCATAGAAGAATACGAACATTCCAGACATGAACTTGAGCTTTTGAGGCTTCTGGCTCGAGGAGAAAAAGAAATCGAAGCAGGTAAAGGCTACGACCTTGAGGTTGTTCTTTCGGAGGCAGATACTCTGTTAAGAGAACTACAAAAATGAAAATCCGTTTCACCCCTTCGGCTCGCACTCAATTCCTTGCCGCCGTCGGATACATTTATCGAGAAAACCCAAGGGCAGCAGTAGACTTTCGTCGCAATGCAGAAAAAGTATTATCCAGACTCCGGATGTTCCCACACTCCGGCAGGAAATTGCCGGAATTCCCTGATCTTCCCTTTCGGGAAGTTATAGTTGTTCCGTATAGATTTTTTTACCATGTGAAAGGGAAAATCGTTTGGATCGTGGCTATTTGGCATGGCGCTCAGATGCCTAAAGAACCGAATGAACCGGAAAACGCCTAACAAACACGGGAGTTGAGGGTACAGCAAAGAAAAGTTGGCGACTGAGTCAGGCCTCCCGAATATTATATTTCTTTATTTTATAGCCGATCTGTCTCGGTGTAATACCAAGCACCTTTGCTGCTTTTGCTTGAACCCAGCCGGAATTCTCGAGGGCATCCGAAATTTTTGTCTTTTCTATATCTTCGATTGTCGAAGGAAGGGCGTCTTTTACATGAATGCCGTATCTCGATTTAATAGATTGGTCTCTTATATTTAGAGGAAGGTCCGATTTGGTTATGACCTTACTGCCCGACATTACTACCAGTCTTTCTATAGTATTTTCAAGCTCCCTTACGTTGCCCGGCCATTCATAATCCATAAAAACATTCAGGATATCCGGCCTGACGGTAACCGTTCTTCCGTTCTCTTCGTTATACTTCTTAAGAAAATAATCCATAAGTATCGGTATATCCTCTCTCCTTTCCTTCAGAGAAGGGATAAATATGGGTACCACGTTAAGACGATAATACAGATCCTCTCTGAACCTTCCATTCGAGACAAGTTCCTCGAGATTCCTGCTTGTTGCAGCAATAAGCCTTACATCGACCTTTATAGTCTTTTCGCCGCCCACCCTTTCGAATTCTTTTTCCTGCAGAACTCTCAGAATCTTCGGCTGAAGCGTTAAAGGCAGGTCTCCGATCTCATCGAGGAAGATGGTACCCCCATCCGCAAGTTCGAACCTGCCTTTTCTACCGGACATCGCACCTGTAAAGGCACCTTTTTCGTGTCCGAATAGCTCTGATTCCAATAAGCCCTCGGGAATCGAGGCGCAATTAAATTTTATAAAAGGTCCTTTGACCCTTAAACTCATATAATGGATTGCCTTGGCAACCAGCTCCTTTCCGGTGCCGCTTTCACCACGCAGAAGCACATTCGCCTTTGAAGGAGAAACCCTGTGAATGGCTTCAAAAACCTCCTGCATCCGGTCTGACTGGCCTATTATATTTTCAACCTTGTACTTGCCCTTAAGCTGTTGTCTCAGGCTCTCTTTTTCCTCAAGGAGTGCCTCTCTTTCCTTCTCTATATCCATCTGAAGTTTTATGGTGTGAGCAATCAGCGAAGCAATAATCTTCAACAACCTGAGGTCTTCCTCAAAAGATATATCTCTTGAACTGAAAAGCCTGTCAACGCTTAATACGCCAAGCGTTTCGTTCTTGAATTTAACGGGTACGCACAGGAAGGCTATGTTCTCTTTTTTAATCATCTTTCTCGTTCCGGTCTTATTGAGAAATAAAGGCTCATTGCCGATGTTCGGGATAACTATAGGTGACCCCAGCTTTGCCACCCGGCCGATAATTCCTTCACCCAGCCTGTACCTGCCTCTCCTTATCTCTTCCTCCGACATACCGTGTGCGGCAACAATGGAGACCTCGTTATTACTCCTGAGGGCTACCGTGCCTCTCTTCATATCGAGATATTCCGCCAATATCCTCATTACACCCCTCAGGTTGGACCTTAGATTAAGAGATGAACCGAGAAGCTTGCTTATCTCGTAAAGTGCGGTAATCTCGACCGTCCTGTTATAATCACGCCCCATATAAAAGTTTAATTCATATGCAACAAAAATGTAAAGATAGGAACTTTTTTGTAGTTGGATTTAATCTAAGGCGGTGAGCTTTATTAACATTTTTTCTTAGGGGTTCCCGACCCCTTAGGATTCACACCTCACGTAGAAATACCAAGTCTGGGAAAGATCACAAATTGCAAAACTATCCATACGGCAAAAAAAACCATTGCCAGAAGCCAATCACTCATCTATATATTCTCCTTTATATATTCTCCTTTTTTACTCTCTTTAAACAATTATTTAGTCGGCTGTGACGGCAATTGCTGGGAAGGCTGTACCCCACCACCTTGAGCCGGACCCTGAGCCGGCGGAACAGAACCCTTTTCCTTTAAGGGAATTGTCTTCTTTACAACAGACCCGGTCTTGGCCGAGACAACTGCAAGAGATAAAGATGAAAGCATAAATACGATTGCAGCAATCGTAGTGAGTTTGCTGAAGAAAGTGGCAGCTCCCCGGCTGCCGAAAAGGGTCTGGCTCGAACCGCCGAATGCAGCACCGAGTTCTGCGCCCTTTCCACTTTGTATCAGGACAATAAAGATTAAAAAGATACATACCATAACATGAATTATTAAAAGCAGCGTAAACATTCTTCCTCCAATTTTAACCCTTTTTAAATTTAACTATCCGTGTAAAACTCTCAACCTTCAGGCTCGCCCCGCCGACAAGTGCGCCGTCGACATCCGAGCACGCCATAAGAGAATCTACATTCTCGGGGGTCACACTCCCTCCATATATTATACGGAATTCGTCGGCTTTATTTCCATACAAAACGCTTATCCTATCTCTGATATATGCGTGTGCCTCCTGTGCCTGTTCCGGGGCAGCCGTCCTCCCTGTGCCTATAGCCCAGATCGGTTCGTATGCCACAACTATATTGTCCGCAGCGGTATCTTTAAGCCCGTTTTCTATTTCTCTATTAAGGATATCAAAAGTCTTTCCCGACTCTCTATCCTCCAGGGACTCGCCTACGCAGAAGACGACTCCAAGACCATTTTTCTTCGATGCCCTGATCTTTTTGTTTATTATTTCGTCGGTCTCTTTAAAATACTGTCTCCGCTCCGAATGCCCGACAATAACATACGTGCAGCCGCAATCGACAAGCATGGCCGGTGATATTTCACCTGTAAATGCACCCTTTTCTTCATAGAAGACATTCTGCGATGCAAGTCTTATATTTGTCCCCTTAATACTTTTCGCAGCGGTCATAAGGGAAGTAAAGGGCGGGGCCATCACGATCTCTACGGCAGCAACATCTTTTACAACAGGGATGAACTCTTTTAAAAATTCCCCTGTTTCGGAAACGGTTTTATTCATCTTCCAGTTAGCTGCAATAAATGGTTTCCGCACTGTTTTCAACCTTCTTAAGGATTGGAAATGCTGATAACGAGCGAGTCCTTTACCCTGCTCACATCAAACGTGAACTGCTTCGATAAGAGATCAACCCTTATATCTACATCGGCTGGTGCCTTGCCTTCCTCTATACGGATCTCCTTGACAAATGCCGATTTGAACTTCCAGAGTTTCTTTGTCTTGTTTACCACGGGTTTCAGTTTAATCTTTATCCAATCTCCTCCCGATACGGATTCCGATTCGTGCTGGTATTTCGTATCTCCATCCGGAGCCTTCATATTGACTATCACCATTGCCTTATTCTTTGCCTCGATAATCGAAACCTTCTTTATCTCAAAGAATTTTTCGTCAGCCTTCTTTTCTTTTACGGTTTCTTTCTTCTCTTTTACGGTTTCCTTTTTCTCGGCTTTCTCAGCTTTTTTTACGGCAGCCTTCTCTTCTTTTGGTATAATCTGCTCCTGCACAGCCTTTTCTTTTTTTAGTACAACCTTTTCTTCTTTCCGTGCTTCAGCCTTTTCAGTCTTAGCCGGAGTCGGTATCTTTTCGGGAACCTTTGCTGCTTCAGGTGTTTTGACCTCTTCTTTCTGCTTTTTTACGGTTATCTTCTCCTCTTTTCTTGCCGACATCGAGGCCGATATCGCAAAAGACTCTGCCCTGTCATATACAACATCAACCGATGCAATACCATCAATAAATTCAGCCGCAGAAAGCGTTTTCGGCGATAATACTCCCGTACCTGTGGCATTCAGATTGACATCGTTGCCTACAAAATTATAATTCTTGACCATATTATTAAACCTGTCATACGCCTCTATCTTTATCCTGAATCTCTGTCCTGCAACCGCTGCGTCAGGAGTTACTACTACAAAATTATCAGGGGCGGACGGAGTTATTATTATGGGAGTGCTTTTACCCTGTTGGGTCTTATTATTTTCGGTAGCTATTACGCTTATCTCCTCAGCCTTATCGTATCTCAGTTTTACAATTGCCTGGCCATTTCTGAATTCGGATTGCCCGATAAAATAAGGGGAAGGTCTTACCCGTCCGGTTGTGGTAATATTTATGCCCCCTCCATAGGAGGAGTAGTTGTCTACAAGATTGTCAAACGCATCCAATGCACTTATTGTTATCCCGAATGCCTCTCCTGCTGCAGCTTCTTTGGGGGCATATACTTTAAAGTGGCTGAGTACCGATGGTGTAACCTTTATCGCAGGACTTTTCCCTTTGCTGCTCGTTACCGTGTCCTGGACTTCGACTATAACCTCACCGACCTTTTCGGCAACAAGTGCGGCAATACCCACACCGTTTTTAAATTCTGCACCATTTACGACCTTGAAATTGGCCATACCGGAAGATGTTATCTTTATATTTTTGCTCTCCAGATCGGAGTAAGTTATCGGGTTATCGAATGCATCTCTTGCTATAATCCTTATATCAAAGCTGGTCCCTGCCGTGACCGACTGAGGTGATTGAACAAAGAAATTATCAAGTTTATTCGGCGAGATCACTATCTCTTTTGTCATGACAGGTACCGTACCGCCGGTCTCGAAGACAGACACCACAACGGATTCTGCCTTCTTGTCCGTTATGGTAATACCGGTCGCACCGCCTGTAAATGAAGAAGCCTTTAATATCGGCGGTTGCACATGTGCGGAACCGGAAACAGAAATATTAAAATCTTTTCCGGTACCTCCAAAATCCGTAATCAGGTTATCATATGCATCATAGGCCTGAAGCCTTATCGTAGACCCTTCGCCTGCCCTGATTTTTTCAGGCAAGAGTATAGCGAAGTGATCAAATTTCCCCGGCTTTACTACGATATTACCTCCATACGATATTACCGGGACAGCAATCATACAGATAATAATCAGTGCCGATAACAAATTCTTTGAAATAGCAATATTTTTCATTATTCTCTCCTATGACAGAGGATTTTCTATGTATGTATGAATACCATATTTTATAGTATTATGTCAAAGAAAAATCTTCACAAGCCGCTTTTTTCTTCAAAACCCGACAAATCCAAACCAAATGAACCTCCCCGCCGCAGAGACGGCGGGGTATCAAAAAAATCAAAAAAATAAATCGTACTTTGTCATTCCCGCTTGTCGGGAATCCTTCTGATCCCCTCTTTGGCAAAGAGGGGTTAGGGGAGATTTATTGAAAACCCTCTTTGGCAAAGAGGGGTTAGGGGAGATTTATTGAAAATTTATTTATTCAAAAATCCCCCTTCATCCCCCTTTGCCAAAGGGGGAATATAAGGACACCCCACAGCAGAGACTGTGGGGTATTGAAAATTTAATCAAAAGACGTTTACTTTTGAATAACCCATCATCTATAATTTTTCTATGTATAATTTTTCTATGGAAAAAGCAAGGGCACATCTGTTAATATCCGGAAGGGTGCAAGGGGTATTTTATAGGTCTTTTACAGAGGATGTTGCACATTCGCTCGGAATTAAGGGATGGGCAAAAAATCGCAGCGATGGAAAAGTAGAGGCAGTATTTGAGGGTAAAAAGGAAGATATAGAGAAGGCCATAGGTTTATGCTATAAGGGGCCTCCTGCTGCAAAGGTCAATAATATAGACGTACAATGGGAAGATTTTAAGGGTGAATTCGATGTGTTTTCAATCAGATATTTTTGAGGCAAAATAAATGACTCATGGGAAGAAACGTCTCGGAGAAATGCTGATAGAGGCAGGGATCATAGACGATCTCCAACTAACCTCTGCTCTCGGTTACCAAAAACAATGGGGAGGAAAACTCGGGTCTGTTCTTATAAAAATGGGTTTTGTAGATAAACATTCGCTTGCATCCTTTCTCGAAAGACAACTCGGGATAAAATGTATCATTCTTAAGGATAGGGAAATTCAGCCAAAGGTATTAAGTTTAGTAAAACCAGAGATAGCAAAAAAATATTGTATAATGCCTCTTGAGGTGGATAAAAATATTCTCAGTATTGCCATGTCCGACCCAACGGATATGAAGACAATCGATGACCTAACTTTTATGCTCGGTGTAAGAATCAAGCCGGTTCTTTCCTTCGAATCCGAGATCAAAAAGGCTATTACCAGACATTATGAAGGCACTAACGAGGAAACCAGACTATTTCAACTTACCACAAAGAATGCACCGGAGGAAATGGAGTTAGTGAGACCCGAACCTGTTATGCGCTCCACACCAAGGGTATCACCGGAAAAACCGGTTGAAAAACAGGAAGCAACTACTAAGACCGTAATCGAGGCACTTATTTCAATCCTTATCGAAAAGGGCGTATTCACAAAAGACGAACTCATAAAAAAATTAAGCAAGAAAAACTGATCTATATGTTGCATCTAAGTTCATAGGCAGGATATAGTATTTGAGCGGTTTTTTTTTGCCGATATACCGACAGTGTATTTTTTTAAAAAAATCGAGAGGCAAAAACCTCGGAGGTCGAAGACCGAGAATGAGCGAAAGTACTATACCCTGCCTATCACTAAACGGCCGCCTTCCATATCTAAAAATTCCAATAGTTTCGTAGTTTATAAACTTCATATATTTTAACATAAACCCGGGAAATGCAATTGATTAAATTTTCAATACCCCACAAATAAATAAATTTTCAATAAATCTCCCCTAACCCCTCTTTGCCAAAGAGGGGATCAGAAGGATTCCCGACAAGCGGGAATGACAAAGTACGATTTATTTTTTTGATACCCCGCCGTCTCTGCGGCGGGGAGGTTCATTTTCTTCTCTTTTCTTAGGCGATACTTGATTTTCAATTCCCCTGCTTGATAAGCTAAAAAGTGCTTAAAAATTTTTCCCTTGGCCTTTCACTGAACAAGAAACTCATCCTGATGATGCTGTTTCTGAGTTTTGTCCTTACGACGATACTGATGTTCCTATATCTGCAATCCGAAAAGGCGATGTTCAAGGAATTTGAGGCCCAGATTATCGAACTCTCAAAGGCAATACAGGTGGGTGTCGAGGAGATAACGAGTCAGGGTTCTACGGATGAGATGAGGCTGCATCAATATCTCAAGAGTCTGAATGCAAAAGGGGTAAAGGAGATATCGATCATCAGTAATGCGGACGAGATAATCGCAAGCACAAACCCGACCAAGATAGGCAATCCCGTTGGGCCGAAAAAGAAAGAGATGATCATAAAGGCTGAACTCGGAGAGGCGATATCCCGAGAGGAAGGAAAGGTATACAATGTAATATTGCCTGTTATCGCAGGTGACTATCATTACTGCTATGTCCATCTGGCGATCAATACGGATGATTTTTCAAAGGCCATGCGTGCGAATATGATTAAAAGGATTATAGGTACTCTCGTAGTTTTTGCACTCGGTATCGGGATAGCAATGTTCCTTTCGTGGAGATATACAAAACCTATATATGACGTTGTCACCGCTGCAAAAAAGATTGCGGCAGGCGATCTCAGAGAGACCCTCGCTGCTAATCGCAGCGACGAGATCGGAGAGCTTACTCAGAGCTTTAATTTTATGGTCCAAAAGCTGCGTGAACAGCGTCAACTCGAAGAAAAATTGCGTGAGGCCGAACATCTTTCGGGGATAGGGCAACTTTCGAGGAGTATAGCTCACGAAATAAGAAATCCCCTTAATTTCATAAGCCTCAGCATAGATCATATAAAGGAAAAATATGCCCCTGACAACCGTAGAGAGGGCGCGGAGAAATTCGGTCCGCTTATATCAAGTATAAAACAGGAGATCCAGAGGTTAAACAAGCTTGTAGAGGATTTTCTCGACTATGGAAGACCGTTGAGACTTAACCTTCGGGAAACCGATGTCGGTAAACTCCTCGATGACATGATGGAGATAATCCGGGCAAAGGCCGAGACGGAAAGGATAAAGATTATAAAGGACTATCATTCGCTTCCAGAGTTGAAGATAGACCCGGAACTTATAAAGACATGCATATTTAATGTTATAGCTAATGCGTTTCAGGCGATGCCCTACGGAGGTACGTTGAATATTAAAGCAGCGACAGGCGATGGGACACTTTCAATATTTGTCAG
>JACQXD010000093.1 GCA_016208875.1 Nitrospirota bacterium | reverse complement strand
AAGGCAAGGCAATGATAATAGGGACAACTGGGCTGTCAAAGGACGACATGAAAGAGATAGAACCTCTGACAAAGAAGATACCTTGCGTTATTGCCTCGAATATGAGCACCGGCGTAAATCTTCTCTTAAAGGTATTAGGTGATGTGGCAAGGGTGCTTGGAGACGAGTATGACATAGAGATAGTCGAGGCGCATCATCGGCTGAAGAAAGATGCACCGAGCGGTACTGCGTTAAAAATGGCACAGGTTATAGCGGATGCCGTAAACAGGAATCTCGATGAAGTAGCTGTTTATGCGAGAAAAGGCATAATAGGTGAAAGGACAAAAAAAGAGATAGGCATACAGACAGTCCGCGCAGGCGATATAGTCGGTGAACACACCGTCTTGTTTGGAGGACTCGGAGAACGGATAGAGATAACACATAAGGCATCGAGCAGAGACACATTTGCGCGGGGCGCCTTGAGGGCAGCCATCTGGATAGCAGGGAAACCGGCAGGGCTTTATGATATGCAGGACGTCCTCGGACTAAAATGAGTTGTATTATAATCCGGCATTAGCGTATGGATTCGCTTATTTCGGTTATCATCCCCAATCACAACGGGACTTCGACTATCGGGAAATGCCTTGAGGCTGCATTTTCATCGAGGTACGATAATTTTGAGGTTATTGTTGTTGATGACTGTTCAACAGACAACTCGGTAGAGATAATAAAAAGATTTCCCTGCAAGCTCATTCAACTGGATAAACATTCCGGTGCATCGAGGACAAGAAACGTTGGTGCACATAACAGTACAGGAGACATACTTTTTTTTATAGATTCCGACTGTATCTTGCAGGAGGATGCACTTTCGATTGCATATGAGAGCATAAGAAATAGAGGGAATACGGTTATCGGTGGTACGTATGCCAGACTTGCCTATGACGATAACTTCTTCGGCACATTTCAAGCTATCTTTGTAAACTATCACGAAACCAAAAGAAGGGAGCCTGACTACATTGCAGCCCATGCAATGATCATAGAATCTAAGGTATTCAAGGAAAGCGGAGGATTTCCCGAAGATTTTCTTCCGATAATCGAGGACGTTGAATTCACTCACAGGCTCCGCAGATCGGGTTATAAGCTCATAATGAACCCTGAAATACTCGTAAGGCATATATTTAATTTTACCTTAATCAGATCCTTCAAAAATGCATTCAGGAAGACTACGTACTGGACAATTTATTCCCTTAAGAACAGGGATATTTTCAAAGATTCGGGGACAGCCTCTTTAGAACTCAAAACTAATGTTGTCACCTATTTTTTAAACTTATTTCTTATTATGCTCTCTTTCTTACTTAAGCAAATTGTCTTTTTAACGCCAATCCCTCTCATATTTTTTCTCAATCTCTTTGTAAACAGAAATCTTCTCAGAATGTTTTACGATACAAAGGGTCTATTCTTTTTTATATCTTCGGTACTTTATTACACTATGATCTATTCGCTCTCGGTGGGTATTGGTTCTTTTATGGGTATGGTCAAATATCTTCTAATCTACAGACATAGAGAGGGTTATAACTAATGTATTCTCCTTTAAGGCATATGGACTCCATATTCAGGAAGTCGAAACCGATACATCTTACCTTCTTTGTAACCAAAAGATGTAATTCAAAATGCCCTTTCTGTTTCTATCTGAAAAGCAAAGAGGGAACAGATACTAAGGAGTTTATAAGTAAAGCCCCCTCACCCTCGCCCTCTCCCTCAGGGGGAGAGGGGACTGATTCCCCTCTATTAAGAGGGGTGCAGGGGTGTGTTTCCCCGCCCTTGAGGGGAGGGGATGAAGGGGAGGGTGATCTATGTGGCTCTACTAATGACCGTATTAATAAATACGGAGAGCTATCGCTCGATGAGATCGAAAAAATTTCCTGCTCCATGGGGAATCTCCTCTGGCTTGCATTTTCCGGAGGCGAGATATATCTCAGAGATGACCTTTTAGAAATAAGCAAAATCTTTTATAAAAATAATAAGCCGGCTATAATGCTATATCCCACAAATGGACTTCTCCCAGAGTTAATTAAAGACAGAACAGAGCAGATACTCAATCATTGTAAAAAAAGTGTGATTGCCGTAAAGCTTTCCATAGATGGACTGTATGGATCACATGATGCTATCCGTAATACACAGGGTAGTTTTGACAAGACTATGCAGACTTATCATATGCTCGAAGGATTTTATAAATATCCGAATTTCGAACTCGGCGTCAATACGGTATTCTGTTCTGAAAATCAGGATTCAATGGACGGAATAATAGATTTTGTAAGGGGATTGAAAAACATAAAGACACATACCATCTCATTGGTGCGCGGCAATCTTACGGACGGGAACTATAAGAAAGTAGATCACAATAAATATCTTCATGCGATAGCACGGCTTGAGGAAAATTTGAAGAGTCGGGTTTCGAGCATATACCGGTTTAAGGGTGCGCGCATTAAGGCCGCACAGGATATTTTACAGAGGCTACTAATTCATCGAACAATGCTCGAACAGAGGCGATTAATCCCTTGTTATGCCGGAAGATTGAACCTTGTCCTTTCGGAAAGCGGTGATGTATATCCGTGCGAGATACTTACCGAAAGTTTTGGAAATGTAAGGGATTATGAATATGATATAAAAAAGATTATACGCGATGAAAAGGCAAGAAAAATCGTCGGCTCGATAACGAACAATCAATGTTTTTGCACCCATGAGTGCTACTTCATGACGAATATTTTATTTAATCCAGGACTGTATCCCACACTCTTTAAAGAATATATGCAGTTGCGATTCTGTTAATAATTTAAACCAGGGGAGGGTTTTTCCACCCTCCCCTGTAGCAGACAATACTAATTATCCGTCCATCCTGATACGCCCCAGTCGTGATTTTGCCTCTCCGGACTCCAATAATAATATGAATAAACGCTAAATGCAAAACCTTCCTGGTCAAGCAGGTTATAACTGGTGTCATATATGTACACATAATAAGAGTATGTTCCTGTTGGGACATAGGGGATATTGAGATACAGGTTATTAGCAGAAAGTGTTCCTCCGCCTGAAAGGGTAAACGACTTTGAGATCAATGACCTCCAGTTTCCATGAGGGGTTACAACATAAATGTACACATAAAATGTGTAGCTGGAACTGGTGTTGTTGGTAATTGAGATAGAAAATGGACCTAATCTGCCATACTGATAAATAGAGGTGTTAGTGGGTGGAGTGAGGGTAAGGGTGATAGCAGATGAGTGTGGTTTTGCACTTGCAGTTACTCCTGTTGATGCATTGCCTGCATTATCTTTTGCGCATACACGGTAGTAATAAGTTGTACCATTAGTTAAACCTGTAGCGGTACAGGATGAGATCGTACCGGAACATATCTGTGTACCTGTACTGCCTGCACCTATTGAACAGGAACTCGGTGTACTGCTTGTGCTGTACATAAGTCTATAACTGCCTATACCACTCGTTGCATCCGAGAAACCGCTCCAGCTTAATGATACCTGAGCATCCCCTGCTGTTGCTGTGAGAGTGCCATCTGCTGGTGCAGTTGTATCACGGACAATAGAATCACTATATGTGGTTGAAACATTTCCTGCTGCATCCTTGTACCAAACATAAATGGTCTTAGTCCCATCACCACTGCTTAAAGTATAAGAGACACCTTCACCATAACTGGTTGTTGATGTTACCGCTGTCCATCCGGATGCAGATGCCGAAGGTGTGGTAGAACTTGTCGACGAAGGTGTGGTAGAACTTGTCGATAGGTAGTATCCTGTCACACCAACGCTGTCGGAAGCTGATAGAGCGAGTGTAACAGATGTTGAGTTAGTGTAGCTTGCACCACTATTAACTGTTATAGAGCCGGTTGGTGCAGTTGTATCGGAAGCCTGTGGTGTTGCACTTGCTGTTGCACCTGTTGAGGCATTTCCTGCATTATCTTTTGCACACACACGATAATAATAAGTTGTGCCGTTAGTTAAGCCTGTAGTGGTACAGGATGAGGTCGTGCCTGAACATATCTGTGTGCCGACTGAGCAGGAACTCGGCGTACTGCTTGTGCTGTACATGAGTTTATAACTGCTTATCCCGCTTGTTGCATCGCTGAAACCGCTCCAGCTTAAAGATACCTGTGCATTCCCGGCGGTGGCTGTGAGAGTGCCGTTTGTTGGAGCAGTGGTGTCGAATGATATTGAATCGCTATATATCCCTGATACATTTCCTGCTGCATCCTTGTACCAAACATAAATGGTACAAGGCCCATCAACACAGCTTAAATACCAAGAGACACTTGCACTATAACTTGTAGTGGATGTTATCGTCGTCCAGCCGGATGAAGATGCCGATGGTGTGGTAGAGCTTACCGATACATAATACCCGGTAACACCTACACTATCTGAAGCAGATAGATTTAAAGTTACAGCAGTGGAATTTGTATATGTTGCTCCACTATTGATAGAGATAGAGCCGGTTGGTGCAGTTGTATCGCCTCCGCCACTGCCTATCGAGAAGCTCGTCCGCTGGATATTAGAGACACGAAGCTCATCAATTGCACTTGTATGGGTGCCAATCCGTATTAGCACAGAACCGCTATACCCACTGGCAGGCATCCCGGTATTTATATCGCTCCCGACCAGTACCCCATTGATGTAGAGCTTCGCCCCGGCACTGCCCCAGCTCGCTGCAACGTGGGTCCATGTGTTGAGCGGCACCGTGTTTGTACCGGAGCTCATCATACTAAACGCATCCCAGGCACTTACTTGGAGTTGACCCGTAGAATCCACAGACATACTAAATGTCCATCCGGCGCACGAGCCAAAGTACGGTCCCTGAGCCGCCAGTTCTGTACTATAAGATGTGAGGTAGACCCAGAATTCAATCGTGCCGTTGGACGAACTGAGGAGCTGCCCGCCCGGATATTGGAGATAAGTTGCCGATCCAGCGGGCTCGCCCACCGGGGGATTCAGGGTCAGGGACTGACTCAAGCCATTGGGGCCCGAGCCATAAACCGAACTCGGAGTGGCCGAAGGTAATGCAGATCCGCAGGCCTGGCCATTCTCACTATAGGCTAAGATGCTGGCATTCGTACTGCCGTCAAAGTGATCGAGCAGGACAGTATTGGCATCGGATGTGTAAGGCGTGACCGTGCCATCTGCATATGCATTGGTAACAGAAAACAACAACAAACCGAGAAACAATACAAAAATAATCTTTGATAACATGTTTCTTTTTTCCATCTTCCCTTCCTCCTTGTTTTAGAAACAGTTTTGCATTTTTTGTTTAGATAATCCCTAACATTTTCCGGTGGATCAAGGCATTGGGGCATAAGATACTTATCCCCCACGATTTTGATAGATTTTATTTTTAAGGCAAGAGAAATCTGTCTGTCTGTCTGTCTGTCTGTCTGTGCAAGGTAGATGCCATATTACTTTATCACTCCAAGAAATTTACCTATCAGGTCTATTGCCTTGGGACGAACAAGAATAATCACTGCCAGAAGTATAACAAAATAAACCCTGAATTCCATCCTTAAGGTTGATATTCTCCCTTCAAGTTCAGCCCTCACTGTATGTATCTCACCTTCCAGCCTTGCAATATCGGCCTTTGTGGCGAGTTCTTTAGTGAGTTCATCCTTAATCTCAAGTTTTTTCTGTAACGCTACTGCCTCTGCCTTTTTCTCTACAGCATCAAGAGATGCCTCGATGACTTTAATTACTTCCTTAGCCTCTTCTCTGCCCACCTTCTTTTCAAGAAGCTCGAATATCTCGATAGGTATTACCGTTGCCATTGTTTTCTCAATAAGAGTGTATTATAGATGCAAATATTTTGTCAAATCCAAAAACCAGAGATGGAAGCTATTCCTCATTGCAAGCCCATTTAACATTTTTCACCCCGCCCCTACTTTTTCCCAAAAAGACCGCTCTTTGCAAAGAGCCAAAACAAGCTTCTTATGCTCTTCATTGCAACTATTAAATCATTCCAATTTCTTAGTTCAACCCTGATACGTGAAGTCCGTAAGTTCATCCGAGATTGACCCGTATCTTTCGAGATTGTCATAAAGATATGTACCGGGGAACGGGGTTATTGCATGAAAGTTCGCAATATCCGGATTCAGGTCTATTGCAAATTGTATTGTCTTAAGTCCATCTTCAAATGTCTCACCGGGAATACCGAACATAAATGGAGTACTCACCCTTAGGCCGACATCCCTTGCAGCATTCACAGCCTTTTTAATCTGCTCAAGTGTCGTTCCCTTCTTTATGGTATTCAAATTCTTCTGTACGCCGCTCTCTGCGCCAAATAGTATTGCCCAGCATCCCGCGTCCTTGAATGCCTGAAGCAAGGGCCTGTCAACCTGATTTACAGACGCAGAGGCAAACCATGTAAAATCGAGTTTTCTAGCCTTTATCTCCTGTGCAATGCTCATTGCCCTATCGTAATCGGCAGCAAGTGTATCATCTATGAATTTTATCTCTTTGTAACCCTGTGCAATGCAATGCTCTATCTCTTTCAGAACATTTCCGACACTGCGGTATCTGATCCCGCTCTTTCGATCCTTATCCATCTGGAAACAATATATACATCTCCTGTTACAGCCCCTCGAAGTCATCAGGACAGCTACGGGTTTCCTCCTGTACGTAGCAGGCGGTGGGACATATAAATTTACATCACCGAGAAGTTCTCTGGCAGGAAAAGGAAGGGAATCGAGATCGGTGATCAATGGCCTGAGTTGATTCTTTACAATCTGTCCGTTACTCCGATAAATTGCGCCCTGAACTCCTTCAAGGTTTTTCCCTGCGTGAAGCCTTTCCACAATCTCAAGGGTCGTAAACTCGCCCTCCCCCGTAACTATTGCATCAAAACATTCCCCTGAATCTTCAAGGCATCTCTCCTGCACGGCAATAGGATACGGGCCGCCGGCCACAATGTAAGGGCGGGTTTGAAACCCGCCCCTACGGATGTCGCGGGCAGTTTTTTTTGCCTTCTGCCAGCCAAAGGTCGTTGAATATATCCCGATGAATTCAGGGTCGAATTGCCTTATGTCCTTGAGGATATTTTCGTGGGTGATGAATGCACCATTAAGGAACTTAACTTCGTGCCCTGCCCCCTGAAGGACCGATGCAACATACAGCGTTCCCAGCGGTTGCCAGTAATTGATCTGTGAACCGGCTGTCTTTGAGGAGAAGATATCTTCAGGAACCCATGAAGGTATAACTAATGCACATCTCATAGCAAATCACGATACACGATTCATGATACATGATTCACGATATTCTTTATCGTGTATCGTGCATCGGGCATCGTGCATCCTTTTGAAATTATCCTTTCCGCGGTTTCTATCCCGGACTCGATCGCATGATCCATATTGTAATATCTGAACATACCGCTTCTCCCTGCAATATGGAGATTTTTGAATCTTGAGAGATAATCATATATTCCGTTACATACCTCTTTATATCCGACCTCGAATAAAGGATAGGCATTGGGTACTCTTACAACTTTACTATCCATGACTTCATGTCTCTTTACGAATCCGAGAGATTCCATGTTCCTGACGGTAATATCAACGAGACAATCATCACTTTCATTCCATATCCTATCATCCTTAAAACTAAAAAACTCGGCGATAACAAGTGTCTTGCCACGTGGAGCCATATCTTCACTCCAGTTTGTCGGCTCATGTATTCTTCCAAACGGTATCTTCTTTTCCGGGATATATATCCACGTCTGATCCGTCACCCTTTTTCGGTCAACCATTATTGCAACTATCACTATGTCCCTGAATTTCAGCTTCGATGCTGCCGCCAGAATATCTTCGGGCGGGGATGGATGAAGAATCTTTACGAGATTTGTTATCGGTATACTCGATATGAATTCTTTCCCGTGCACAACGCTCAAATCTCCTCCGGCTTCTATACTGTCTATCATATGACCGGAATGATTAATGCGTTTGACCTTCGTATCGGTGAAAACACTATTGTCTCTTTCTATCTCTTCCCTGAGTCTATCCGAAATGCGACCGATACCTAACCGGGGATATAGAAATCTGTCTACGAGAGACGGGATATCCCTCCCGTTCAATCTGAAAAAGGCATTTTTTACTGCATTGGACAGTGAAAGTCCCCTGATCCTCTGCTCAACCCATTCCGCACTTATTTCAGTACATTCGATCCCCCAGACCTTCTCGCTGTACTCCTTAAAGTAGATATCGAACATCTTACGCCCAAAATTGTTTACGACCCAGTCCTCAAGGGAAATATGATGCGGTTCGTTTATAAGACTCTTTATCCTTTCGATACCGTAATCCGAGATTATCTTTAATGTAGCAGGTATACCAAGACCGAACATAGCATTTAGAGGTTTCAGGGGATAATCAAAATATTTATCACGCATAAATATCTTGCTTTTACGCGGGACCGAGACCAATTCGCTGCCCATTAGGTCTTTTACAAAGTTATCGGTTTCTTTATTCTTACTAAAAAATCTGTGCCCGCCCAAATCGAATCTAAAGCCGTCATGAATAATTGTCTTAGATAGACCTCCGACCACGGCATCACTCTCGAAGACTTTGACCCTGTGTCCTGCCATAGTCAATACATAACCTGCGGAAAGCCCTGTAAGACCTCCACCCAATATCAGGATTTCATTTCTCCGATCGGTCAAGGATTCCCTCTATAACGATAATTGATAATCAAAAAATATACCCTGCGGCAATACCGCAGGGTATATCAAAATTAAACTCCAAAAAACTTCTTCAATCTACTTTACAAGCAATACCGGGATCTCAGACCTATTGGCCACCTCTCTGCTTACGCTTCCCATAAACACGTGCGAAACTCTCTTGCCTCTCGATCCGATAATGATCATATCCGCACCCTCATCTTTGGCCGTATTAAGAATCTCCTCAGCCGGGATTCCCATCTTCCTAATGGTCTTTATGCCTGTTACTCCCTTTTCTTCGAGGGAATTCTTATAATAATTCAGGATCGCATCGGCCTTCTTGTCCAATGCCCCCTTATAATCCGTACCTTCCAGCACATCCTTCAAGGTTGACAGCTCGGAAACGGGAAGCATATCCGTCATTAAAGACCTGCCCTCGAATTGTTCCACATAAAGCAGTATTACACTCTCAGGACGTATACAAGAACACACGTTATTGCATACATTAAAAGCATTTTTGGTGCCTTTCGTATCGTCTACTGCAATCAGTATCTTTTTCATTTTCTCACCTGCTATCTTTTTTAGTCGATATGAATGAATTTTTATTTACCATATCCACCGGCTGCGGGTGCTCCATACCCTCCTGCTGCCGGAGCTGGACTCCCATAGCCTCCTGCTGCAGGGGCAGATCCGTAACCACCGGATGCCGGTGCAGAAGTCCCGTAGCCTCCTGCCGCAGGGGTAGATCCGTAACCTCCTGCTGCTCCTTCGTGCCCCTGTGTCTGTGCAGTCATTTCATGCTGTTGGCTGTACACTACCAGGAAACCAAGAATTCCGGCAACAATCAAAATCACAACAACGAGCGGTGTCTTCATTGTTCCTCCTTCATCAAAAGGATAATATCCTATCCTTTTTTGATCTTCAAAAATATTTTGCCGCCTTCTGTCTTCTTCTCTAATACATCATGCCCAACCTGATCGCACATCTGTGATATAGTTTCAACAGACGAAGGATTATCAAGTATCACCTCAACAACATCACCTTCAGCCATTTTTTCGAGGGATTTCTTAGCATAGATCTGAGGATGCGGGCAAACATACCCACAAACATCAAGCATATAAGTTCCCTCACCTGTTTTTTCAAATTTCATAGCCATGTCAAACTTCCTCCTTTTTATTTTAGTCGTTAGTGAATAGTATTTAGTGAACAGAAAAAACTATCCACTATTCACTGTTCACTATTCACTATTCACTATCTAAAATGCTTCCATCTCCTTTGCCATCTTTCTCTCTGACCACCAGTTGAAAAACTTTACTCCTAAAAAGGCCCCGCCGACCATGCCTGTGCCATACAACCAGCCGCTCGGATCACCTCCGGCAACCCTTATAAAGAAGGCACCGATATTGCAACCGAGAGCAGGCCTTGAGCCAACACCCATAAGTATTCCGCCGAGAAGACCCCATACAATAAGCTCGCCCTTGGGCAACTTAAACTTGAATTCATTGTTCAGCCGTGCCATTACCATAGCGCCAAAGACGATACCCAAAGACATCCAGAGAGCAGGGTTACGCCATGGATCGGGAAGACCGTTATTGACGCCGAAGAATATATTGTCGCGCATATTCCAACCTAATTTATCCAGAATCCACCCGCCGAGTTGTCCTTCCTGACTGGTTATATACCAATATCCGGGGTCAAAAACAGTACCCTTTATGCTGGTATCGGCAGCATGTCCCATCCTTGTTAACAGCTCCCCAAAATTTGCAACACCAAACTTAATCTGCATTCCCTTCATAACAAATATATGGAGTCCTGCCACAATACCGATAATCACGCCCATAATAGTTGTTCTCTTTGATGCAGTTATCATATTCCAGATTCCGGCAAGTTCATCACTAAAACCCGTTGCCCCGCCTTTTGCCTTTGTCCTTTTCTTCATAAAGCCTTTTCTACTGTAGAAGGCATAGATGACAATGAGAAGTACTGCTGCCGGTATAAGGGCATTCAATAACGAGTCTCCAATAAAATACTTTGTCGCGCCCGGTAAAGCCTCTGAGATAGCCTTTGTATGCGACCACTGAAGAGTTGGCTGATCCCATACATATCCTGCAAGGTATGTGTCAAAGGATGATGTCACTTTATCAGCAGGAAGCCCTTTCGCCGCTGCTGCATCCACCCATTTCTGAGGGATAAGAAAGTTAAACCATTTGACATTAACGAATACCGCCTGTCCTATACAAAGTCCGAAAAACGCTGCAAGGAAAGACGTGCCATTCCCTTCACCAATCTTATACAGAGAACCTGAAGCACAACCGCCGGCAAGAACCATTCCAACTCCAAAGATTAAACCGGCAATCAGTGTATGTATCCCGAATGGTGCTGGATGAAAGTGTTGGTTGATGCAAGAGTTGCCTGTATAAGGCTAAAAAATGTAAGCGCTACCAGAATACCGACAGCCATTCTCGGGACGCCTGCAGCAAAAAGGTCTCTCGATGCAGATGCAAAACAGAATCTCCCATACTGAAGCATCATTCCATAGGCGAATCCAAACCAGATATACGCTATAAGGTACATATAATATACATTTACCTTATAGTACAATAAGCTGATCAGGATCATTATGCCCGTGATTATAAAGGCCCATATCTGATTTTTTCTTTCTGTCGTATCTACCGTTGTTTCCACAACCTTTTTCCCTCCTTCTTTAATTTTTAGACGCTATATCTCTACAATAAGTTTTTCTATGGATTAAAGCGATATCTACCTCCTTCCCTATTAAGCTTTTTTAATTCAAAAATCATTGATGAATTAACCTATGTTTAATGTTGTGCATGTATATATACACAAAAATGTAATCAAAAATCAAGCTAAAATTAAAAATTCAGGCCGATTAGTTCTCGATACCGTTTCGCTATAAACCTTTTTTCCGATAAACGCTGATGCTTGTCCTGTAACTAAATACATCGTCATACGTATTGAAGACACGGGATATGCCATACCCTTTTAGTCTCAGCTTAACCCGTTCCGGTAAAAAATCTTCCGGTTCTTCGGATATTACCACTACTGCTGCGTCCTTTGCCGAATCATTACTCCATGCATAATATCCCGGGTTTTTGTATTCCCATGTAAATCTTAGAGGAGATTTCTCGATATTCTCCCATGTTTGGTAATAAGCAATATTATCGTACTCATATTTTATATTTTTTTTTGTAAATAAATCCAGAATGGGTACCGAAATCGCCGGGTTGCACACAGGGTCTTTCGACGGAAGCACAAAAACCTCTACATTCGGTTCGTTAAGCGAGTCTAAAAACTTACCCCCATCCTTTAGGTTTACGATGCTTATTTTCTGCATAAACGGCAGGTAAACAAAAATTGCCGTCACAAACGAAAAAATTACAACGCATAACGAAATGAACCTTATTATTTCTTTATCCCTGATCTGTGCAAGCCCGTAAGAGGCCATTAAACTCAACATCGGAAAGATCATAATTATATACCGGATCCTCTTAATTCGGAGTAATACTGTGAGAAGTACCAGCCAGATTATTATGATGTATTTGGGATCTCTTTTCTTCAAAGCAGCATAGATCGAATATAATGCCGCAGCAGTTATAAACGGATGTACCTGGAAAAAGAAAGTAGAGATAAAACTCTCGCTCCACCTGCCGAGACCGGCCTTCTGATAAGTCGCTAAAAGTCTAATCTGTTCGGAGAATACGTCAAATTTGTACCAAAAGACTATTCCTATTAATAAAAATGCTATAGAGATTACTGAGATACCTCTATAAATAACCTTTTTACTGTACAAAGATACACCCTCCCCTTCATCCCCTCCCCTCAAGGGCGGGGAAATCAGAGAACACTCTCCCATTGAGTGAGGGGAAACACACCCCTGCACCTCTCTTGACAGAGGGGATTTAGTTCCCTCTCCCCCTGCGGGAGAGGGCAAGGGTGAGGGGGATTTCTTTGTAAAAAAATAAACTATAAAAATAACGACCAGTACCGACATCATCAACCACGTTGAATATTTGGAAAAGAAGCAAAGGAATACTGCCGCACTTGAAAAACCTATCCACATCCCTCCGCAATTCAACGCCTTAATAAAGGTAAAGATAGAAAGTATGAGAAAAAACATCGTAGGGACATCAACGAGCATAAGAGGCGTCTGTATCAACAGATACGGGATACCGAGAAGAAGCAGACCGCCAAAAAAACCTATGTCTTTACTCCAAAGCGACTTTCCTATTAAATAGGTAAGCACAACGGTCATAGATAAGAGAAACGTTGTAAACATCTGTATATATAATCTCGATTCTCCAAAAAATCTGAAGATCAGACCGTAAAAAAAAGGGATTAAGGGCATATCGGTCCATGCAACAATACTCCTGCCCCATTCCCTGAAGAAATAACCGATTCCATAAACTTCAAGATGTTTTGCCTGAGTAAAATACCTCGATGCGTCAACAATAACCTCAGGTTCTTTCCAGATCAGTGTCGTAATCATATATGAAAAGAAAAAGAGAAAGCTTGCAGGATAGTGATCGAGCAGCGAAATTCTCGAAAGAATATAGGCGGGGAAAATGCCTAAAACAAGAATTAAAAAAACCCTCGAAGCATTGACAAAGGAAAACGCCCACTGCCAGTTTGTGAGACGGTTGTCATCAATAGAGCGAAGGGAAAAGAGTACGATAAATACGATGAGTGTAAGAAGGGAAATTATGAGTATATAATCGTTTTTCTTTAATGCGAACAAGTTATTAAGTTGGGGACGTCATTGACGTCCCCGAAGTTCAAAAACAATCCTCATTTTTCAACAGGATAATTACCTGTGTCTGCTCCTTTTATTGCATCCTGCATGAACTTTGCTCCAAGGTAACCCTTAACCCATGAGGACATGCCGAAGGGCATAGTGTATGCCTTATAACCCAATGCCCTTAATGCAAGTACTGGAAGGTTCTGGGTCTGTCCGGTTACACATACAAGGATAATTTTTTTATCCTTTGGAAGTTTCTTAAGATTGTCTGCCTTCAGTATTTCGCTATAGGGGATGTACATAGAACCGGGGATTTTGCCTCCTTGTTGTCCTGGAGGAGTAGGTCTTACGTCAACTACAAGAAAATCGGTCTTCTTTCCAGCTATCATCTTGGCAACGTCTGCCGTCTTAATCTGCCAGTGGTTCTCTTTAGGGGCCTTCATCAGTTCTGCATTGAGTTTTGCAGCCATGTCTTCAGCTGCAAAAACAGAAGGGACTATCAATGTCATAGAAAGAACAACTGTGGAAAATATTAAATATATTCTTTTCATCTTCATTTACTTGCCTCCCTCTTTGGTATTTATTAACTTTTAACTTGAAACCCGAAACTTAAAACTCGAAACTTTTTTTCACCTCCCTTTACCATGAGATAACCCTGTCGTGCGAAAAAATATCATCTACAACACTTTCATAAGAAATCCCTTTTTTGGAAAGGTCGATAACCTTGACTTCATTACCTTTTGATTGCACACCGATTATCTGATCGGATAACTTTGCAGGTCCATCACTGAGTATATGCAGAATTTTCATTATTTCTCCTCCTTAATTCCATCACCCTGAATTCATTTCAGGGTCTGAGATGCTGAATCAAGTTCAGCATGACGCGTGCTTAAAGAACTATGACCCTGTCGGCCTCATGAACCATAACGGCATTATTATACTGGCTCCCACATGCGATCTTTTGAGGAATAACCGATTTATTAATCCCCATGTGAACCGCATTATGGTCACAGAAACTCATCGAAACATTGGGCATGTCGCACAGACCTGTGTAAGATGGATTCTCCAATAGTTTCTCGCCCTCACACATTGTGAATACAATTACTTCATGACCTTTTGAGACAGCCGCCTTAACAAGACCGATCACATGTTCCATATGCTTATCGCTATTTACATGTATACCGAGCTTCATATCTACCCTCCTAATTAAATTTTCACTCTACTTATACGCAGTATTTTTTAACTGAAATCATCGAAAAAGTCAATAACATTTTGTTCTACCCAATTTAGAAACGTCCTATTTCTGCCAATTTTGAAATGTCCGGTTTTGTATTTTAACGGAATCTAATGGTAGCAAACATTATTTTCCACATATTCTTTGCTCGATATTATCGATTACTTCTCCAGCCGTTATAGCATCCATACACTTCATATCACTGCATCGTTTTCTATAGCAGGGCGAACACTTTAGTGTCTTTCTGATTATGACATGCCCTTTGCCGTAAGGTCCGGTTCTTAGAGGATTCGTTGGGCCGAATATCGCAAAGACAGGCACACCTATAGCTGCTGCTATGTGCATCGGACCGGAATCGTTACTTACGACAAACTTAGCCCTGCGCATTATTTCAATCAACTCTTTGATATTGGTTTTGCCTGTAATAGATATGGCATTGCCCATAGAGTTATCTACAACTTTACTTGATATATCCATATCCGATCTTCCGCCGATAACAAGAAACTTCATTCTTAATCTTGATGCAAGCTCTCCAAACCTTTCCGGAGGCCATCTTTTGGTCTGCCATCTTGCACCCGGAACAATGACAGCGTATTCCTCATAAAGCTGAGGGCTGAGGGCTGAGGGCTGAGGACTGAAATACAAAGGGAACGGAAATCTTACCTCAGAGATATCGCAGCCAAGAAATTGTGCAATTTTTAGATACCTGTCCACTGCATGTATATCCCTTCCGCCTTCAACCCTGTGAGTGTAAAATATGGAACTTCCCTCCCTCGCATCACTAAATCCTACTCTCACGGAAGCACCTGTTGCAGCCGTTAGAACCCCGCTTCTAAAAAGACCTTGCAGATCAACTACTATATCGAATTTCTCTTTCTTCAAGGACTTAAATAATTCTTTCAGTTCGTTGAGTGTGTCCTTAACACGCCCGATCTTTTTCCAGTCATCCTTATTTATTACCCATAGTTTATCTATCATAGGATGACCTTCCAGAAGCCCTTCGATCCCTTTGGCAATAACCCAGTGTATCTCGGAGTTGTGAAACCTTTCTTTAATCACGTTGAGAAAAGGCAGGCTGTGGACTACGTCTCCCAGAGAACTCGGCTTGACAATAAGAATCTTTTCAGGCATCACTATTCCGCCGTAATATTTTACCCGAAAGAACTTTTTTTATCTACCTGTCTTTCCCTGCATGTTCTACCGATTTAAGGGCAGATTCATACATCTTCTTAGCCTGCACATTTGTAGGATCAAGGTACAGAATCCTTTGAAATAACTTAGCCGCATCATTAAAATGTCCAAGCTTAAGATAGAGGAGCCCGAGCTGATAATGTGCATCGAAAAAATTGGGATTGTATTTCACTGCCTTCTCGTAATACGCAGAGGCTTCTTTATATAATCCCTGTTTCATATAAAGAAGACCGATATTGAAATAGATATTCCAATTCTTGGGACTAATTTCCAATGCTTTTTTATATTGGCCGATTGCGTCGGAATACATACCTTTTTCTTTGTAGAGACCGGCAAGATCCGTCCTTAATTCAAAAAGATCGGATTTAATCTTTACTGCCTTCTCCCAGTAAGTTATGGCCCTGTCCGGTTCACCGTTAAAATAGCAAATCTTCCCTATATTATAGTAGACATTATCTATTTTCCTGTGCCCGGGATCTACCTCGATTACCTTATCATAATGGAAGATCGCCTGATTGTACTCCCTCTCATTTTCATAAATCTGTGCCAGATTATAATGCGTTTCACCATGCTTAGGATTAATATCCAAGGCTTTTTTATAATATGTAATTGCCTTTTTCTTTAACCCTCTCTTTTGATAAAAGCATCCCAATATAAAATCAGTGTTCTTCAGGTCAATTTCTCGTATTTCCGGCAGGGCAGCTCTGAAGCGAGAATGAAGGTCATCTCTGCAGGAAGTCAAACTTATTCCCTTTTCGAACATCGCTGTTGCTTCATCGATCTTTCCCTGCATTTCGTAGGCAAATCCAACGTCAAAATATGCCCTGGGTACTTCCGGTGCCAAACGGATAGCCTGCTTTAGTCTTTGAATTCCATCTTCGATTCTATCTTCATACATATAAGCAAGACCCAGATTCATCTGTGTCCTCCAATGATTCGGGTTATTTTTTGCGGTTTTCTCCCAGAACCCGAGAGGGTTTTGCCAATCCACAGTCCTTCTAATCGTTCCTGCCGAATAAGGCACTAAAATGCCGAATGCCGCCAAAACGCATAATACCCTCGAAATCCTTTTAGAATTCCTCTTCGTCAATACTTCTGTCATTAAGGCTCCTGTCCCTGCTGTGCCGGGGATCGGTTCAGTATCTTTTTTAAGAAAGATTCCCAATATTAATCCGAGAAAAATACAAAAACCTACCGAAGAAAGATAGAGACGCTGTTCTGCTATCGGACGGGTATTCAGGTAGTAAATATTCCCTACCGGTAAAATAGTGATAAAAATCCAGAAAAGAGTAAAACCAATGGTCCGAGAAACCGGTTTGGCATGGCGAATCAGCAGCGCTCCACTAACAAGCAGAAGAATTATTACCATTGCAAAAATTAACATATCCAATTCAAGAATTGATTTCGGGATTCCCGAGAAACGCTCTGCCAAAAGGTTAACCGGAAAGGTCAGGAGTTTGAGATACTCTCCGATAGTTTTGATTACTAATAAAACATGGGAAGATAAATCTAACGGCGGCGACCAAATACCTTCCTTGAATAAGGTAAATCGCAAAACGGCATATAAAATTCCCAGCGTCCAGAAAGGTAATGTCATGAGGAAAATCTTCTTTCTTTTTTCCTGTAAACCCCGTACCACACTTTCGTGAGGTGAGACGACTATGCCGGTGGGGCTTGTGGTGGTACGGAGTAAAGAAAGGTTATCAGGGAAAAGAAAAAAGAAAGAATAAAAAACCAGTACTGCCGGTAAAGTTATCGCTGTCTCATTAGAGAGTAAAGCGAGAATGAAACAAACAAGAGAAAGTGAATAGTGAATGGTGAATAGTGAATAGTATTTTGATGACTGATTAAGAATCTGACTCTTCATAAAAAGGATTAAGGAAGAAAGAAGGAAGAATGTTGAGAATAATTCGGCGCGATTCTTTATCCAGACAACCGCCTCGGAATGGATCGGATGTGTAGCAAAGAATAAAGCAACCAATAAAGGGGTGCCCTTCGACAGGCTCAGGGTGACAGAGGTGTCATGGTGAGCTTGTCGAACCATGAATCGGTGGCTGAGGGCTGACTGCTGACGGCTGATGGCTGACGGCTGAAGCAATAGACGAACAAGAAAATACCCCAGAGAAAATAATCTATTGCAAAAGAAACTGTTCGTATTGGGCGAAAGTATGCCCCCGAAAAAGGTGCGTCCTCCTTCCAATAAAAAAAAATAAAAAAAACATGGAAAATATTCGTGAGCGACTTGATCTGTTCATCCCTGATGATAAGGTTATCATCATCCCACATGAAAGGAACACTTAAACTTCCCCAATAAACCGCATAGGTGAGCAGAACCAAAAAGATTATACTTGCCCATCGGGAATAATAAACCTTCATAGCCTTGTCCATTTTACCTGAAAAAAGCTTTTTTTTCACTCATACGCTTTCTATCTCATAAGGTTCTACCCCGGAGACTGTCCATATTTCAGAAGATTGATTATTAAGTCGTCAGGTGCCGGAAGTCCTGCTATCTTCCACGCGACGAGAGGATCCATAAACTTCTCGTTCACGCAGTTTTTAGGCTGGTGAACATTTTTACATATCGCGTTCAGCACGGGAAAGAAATGATGTGCCCTGTAGTATTCCCGGATGAATTTTAGAATATCGATATGCTCTTTTGTAAGCTCTTCCACCCCTTCCTTTTCTGCCAATGCGCAGGCCACATCCCCATTCCAGTCTTCAAAATTCACAATATACCCTTCATCATCGACGTTAACCCTTGCTCCCGAATATTCGATTACAGGCATCTTACACCTCCATAAAATGATTCATAATTTTTAAATTTTGACTTTTATTTACGCCCACGGCGTGCCTCCGTCGACAATGCTGTGTTCTTCCCACATAAACCAGCTTCCGGTATCCGACATAAAAAAATAAGTATTGGCAAAGATATCGTAATGCTGTTCTTCTTCTTTGATAAGTCTCTCAAATAATAATTTCTCCTTCTCCATATTTGCCTCTGCCGCTGCTTTTCTATAAAACTCAATCCCTTCCTTTTCCATTCTCATTGCAATCTTGAAGGCCTCAAGCTCGTCTGTAGTGGCTTCGACCCTCTCAATCATCTCAGCCTTCATCGTCTCAAAAACCGTCTTGATATTTTTCATGGGACTAACATCCTTAATTGTTATATCAAGCCCCCTGAATATCTGCGAAAGCATATCGAGATGTCTCTTCTCATCTTCTCTTATAGTCAGAAACATCTTTTTGCCCACGGGATTTTTTGCCTTCCCGGCAGCCTCGGTATAAAATTTTATTGCATCGGTCTCCATTTTAATGGCTACCTCGATAGCATTCATACTATCCTCCTATACCCTCACCCACCCCTTGATAAAAAGAGTGAAGGGAATCCTTATCGTTCTTTATGTTGCTATGCAATACGTACGTTCCATGTTCTATTCGTAGAGTATCACATCGGGACGCTATGTCAAGCCCTTCATCCACGAGCATCATATGCTTAATTGCAAAGGCGGCAACAGAATGGTCCGGGTCAATAATCCACTTAGACATATTAACAGTCTCAAAATAATAATCACAAGTGTTGGCCTTTGTCCGTCATGCCCGAAGTCCTTAATCGGGCATCCAGAGACCAAGAACGACTGGATTCCCGCTCAACAGACTGCGGGAATGACGTCTATAAGGATATGCAGACTATTATGAGACTGTTAATATAAGAACGTTTAAATTTTGAATTTTGCATTTTGATTTTTGCATTTATTAAATTTTCAATACCCCACAGTCTTTTTTGAATAAATAAATTTTCAATAAATCTCCCCTAACCCCTCTTTGCCAAAGAGGGGATCAGAAGGATTCCCGACAAGCGGGAATGACAAAGTACGATTTATTTTTTTGATACCCCGCCGTCTCTGCGGCGGGGAGCTTTATTTAACTCTTATCCCTATCTGCCTTTCTCCGTCATTTTTATAGAGGTAATGATTGTGTTCTTTCATATCAACGACAATACCTGTTTTATGGTCAATGAGCTTAAGCGTGCGGGTGCGGGGTAAGAGTTCAGGGTTCCATTTTATCTTAATGACCTCTCCGATATGGGAGGATTCGATATGCATATTCCATGACTTCTCCTTTCCCCGTATATTATGAGCCTTTATATCCCTCCAGCAGCTTGTATCTCCTGACATGAAATACACCTTTATATCACCGCTTAACATAGCAGGGACGTCGTACTGATTGTCAAAATCGTCCGTGGCGTCCGACTTCTGACCAAAAGATAATTTGTTCTCCGCATCCAAAACACTCACTGTAATACTCGCTTCCCACCCATCGGAAGCCCAGATAGTGTCAGTGAACAGTAACAGTGAACAGACACTGAAAACTGACACTAACACTAAAAACAGTACCTGAAACCTAAACCCTGAAACCTTTTTTATCTTCACCTTTATCTCCTTCATAATTCTAATTCTAAACCCCTCCCCATTGTCAAGGTAATTTTCCATCGATTGAGACGCAGTATTTTACACCCTGATTTTTGATAACGCCTCTTTTGCGGCGATAGTCTCGGCCTCCTTTTTGCTTCTGCCGCTGCCTCTGCCGAATTTACTGCCTTTAATATAAACATCGACCGTGAATATCTTTCTATGTTCTTCGCCTTCCTGCTTAACCGTCTTATACTGAGGCAGAACCCCGAATCTGATCTGACTCTCTTCCTGCAGGTCTGTTTTAAAATCGAAGAATTGTTCGGAGGATATTGCTCCATCGATCTTATCCATTAAAAGTCCGAGTATTATTTTTTTTGCAATTTCATGCCCCCCATCGATATACACTGCACCGAATACGGCTTCCAATGCATCGGCAAGGATAGATTTTTTTTCTCTACCGCCCGTATCTTCCTCGCCTTTCCCCAGTCTCAGATATGTCCCGAGCGATATACATTCTGCAACGTCGGACAGAACAGATTCTTTTACGAGATAGGACTTAATCTTCGACATAGTCGATTCCGAATAATCCTTTTTATGTCTAAACAGGTATTCCACGACCGTAAGTCCCAGAACAGAATCACCGAGGAATTCGAGCCTCTCATTATACATCGGCGCCTTTCCGGGATTTTCATGATGGAATGACTTATGGGTCAAGGATTCTAAAAGAAGCTCCTTATTTTTGAAACTGTAACCGAGGTCATTTTCCAGACCCGCAATATCTTGCTTTGACATCATAAAATATAATACACTTGTAATCGATAATGCAATGGCAGATTTACCGCTTCTTGAAAACATAGGCAATGTTTATAAAAGGATGTCCCATGCTGCCATGAGGGCAGGGAGAAACCCCGAGGATATTAAACTTATTGCCGTGACAAAGACCGTAGACATCGTTCGCATAACCCAGGCTGTGGATGCAGGGTTAAGGATATTCGGGGAGAGTCGTGTGCAAGAATCGCAGAAAAAAATTTCGCATTTCGCATTCCGAATTCCGAATTGTAAAATCGAATGGCATTTAATCGGACATTTGCAAAAAAATAAGGCCAAGACAGCAATAGAACTTTTTGATATGATTCAGTCTATAGACTCTTTAGAACTTGCAGAAACATTGAATAAGCATGCCGAAAAAATGGGTAAAACACAAAGAATTTTACTTCAAGTAAAACTTTCTGATGAAACTACTAAGCATGGAATATTAAAAGAAAATTTAATATCGCTAATTAGGCAGGTTATTAAATTGAAAAACCTCGATCTCAGAGGGCTTATGACAATACCGCCTTACTTCGAAAACCCTGAAAACGCAAGGCCGTATTTCAGAGAGTTACGAGAATTAAGGGATAATATTAACGAGTTACGAGTTACGGGTTACGCATTACGAGAATTATCAATGGGTATGACAAATGATTTTGAAGTTGCTATTGAAGAAGGAGCGACAATGGTCAGGATTGGGACTGCGATATTTGGGGAGAGGGAATAAAGGAGGCATTATGATTGGTTTTATAGGTGGCGGGAATATGGCGGAAGCAATTATAAAGGGCATGATGCACGATACACGATACAGGATGCAGGATATAATTGTATCGGAGCCGAGGGAAGACAGAAGGAAATATCTTGAGCAGACTCACGGCATAAAGACTACGGAGAAGAACAGAGATGTAGTATCTAACTCAAATATCATAATCCTCGCAGTAAAACCGCAAAACATGGAAGCGGTTCTTAATGAGATAGCTGACTTGATAACAGAAGAAAAAACAGTGGTCTCCATTGCTGCCGGGATTACGCTTTCATATCTTCAATCGAAACTTAAAACAAAAAAACTCATCCGCGTTATGCCCAATACCCCTGCCCTCGTTCAGGAGGGGATGTCTGTTATGTCTTTATGCGAGTGTTTTCCCGACAGGGATATCGCAGCCGTAAGAGAAATACTCATGTCTGTAGGGAAGGTGCTCGTAATGCCGGAGAAGCATATGAATATAGTTACCGCGTTATCAGGAAGCGGCCCTGCCTTCATAGCATTTTTTATCGAGGCGATGATAAATGCCGGTGTAGAATATGGTCTCGGCAGGGGACATGCCGTTGAACTCGCAATACAGACACTATTGGGTACCGCAAAACTACTTGAAACAGGAATGTTGCCTGACAAACTGAGGGAAATGGTGACATCACCCGGCGGCACAACGGCAGCCGGACTTGAGGTATTTAGAGAAAAAGGGTTAACGGATATGGTTGATGACGCTATAAATGCGGCGGTGAAAAGGGCGGAGGAACTGGGGAAAAAATCTTGACAAACAATTCTATGTAATACATAATGTCATACAGGAGAAGATAATGCCCGTAAGTATAAGATTGGACAAAGAGAGCGAAGATATTTTAAAAAAAGCTGCAACCGGCCTTCATACGACAAAGTCTGCTGCTATAAGAGATGCGATAAAAAATTATTATCTCAAAATCTTAGAGGAACAGCAAAAAACGCCGTGGGAGATATACGAGTCAATCCACACATATGGAGGCAGCGGACATGGAAAACGGGTTCTTGAAGGCAAGAAAATATTGAAGGCATCTTTAAGTAAAAAGCGTAAGAAATGGTCATTATAGATACCGGTCCTATCGTGTCCATTTTCGATAAATCCGAACCTTTGTATGAAAAATGCAGATATACTCTAAAAACAATTAAAGAACCGTTATTGACTACATGGCCTGTTCTTACCGAGTCTTTTTATTTATTGGAAGATTGGCAGAGAGGTCAGGCCGAACTCTGGAGTTTTATACTTGCGGGTGGACTTGCTATCGAAGATATAAAATCTGAAAATTATTCACATATTAGAGACTTTATGGAGAAATATTCCGACAGACGGATTGATGTTGCAGATGCGAGTCTCCTCGTAACAGCGGAAATATACAAGATAAAGACTATCTTCACACTGGACAGAAAGGATTTCTCTATTTATAAAACAAAACATTGCAAACAATTTGAGATTATCCCATAGGAACTTTGGAGGAAAATAATGTTTATATTCGCCAATTTAATCTTAGCAATAGCAAATATACTTGATACTCTTTTGGAAATTTACAAGTGGATTATAATCATCTCGGCTGTAATAAGCTGGGTCAATCCCGATCCGTATAATCCTATAGTAAGATTTCTGTATGCAATCACCGAGCCGGTATTGAGACCTATAAGAAGACTCATCGGCTTCAGACTGGGACCGATAGACATTTCCCCAATTATTGCAATTCTTGCTATTATATTTGTGCAGAGTTTTCTGATAAAGTCTTTAATAGAATTTGCCTATAAACTGAAAGGAGGGAATATTGCTATATGAGAATCACGCCGCTCGATATACAGCAGAAGCAGTTTCCTATGAAATTCAGGGGGTTCGACGTTGAAGAGGTATATGCATTTCTTGAGGTAATACGTGAGGAGATGGAGGAGTTGCTCAGGGAAAATGCAACCCTCAAAGAATCGGCTCAGAGGGCTGAAAACCAGATCAAGGAATACAGGGATATGGAGTCTACCTTGAGAGAGACTCTTATGACTGCCCAGCAGATGGTTGAGGAATATAAGACAAATTCGAGGAAAGAGGCGGAACTCCTTGTTAGAGAGGCAGAACTCAAGTCTGACACATTGCTAAAAGAGGCGCAGGAAAAGGTTATCAAGATACACGAGGATATTGTTGACCTCAAAGGGATAAGGCGGCATTTCAAAGAAGAATTAAAGCGAATGATCGAGAGTCACATGAAGATGATCGAATTCGACAAAGAAAGAGAGGGCGAAGAAAGAGAGTCCGGATGAAATATAACGCTCTTAAAGGCGTCCATGATATATTCCCGTTCCAGAAAACGATTATTTCGCATGAGGTGTGAGATGAAAAAAGGAGGTCTTTATTATGTTGGGAACTACACTTACTATACCTAAAAGAATAACCCGTGGTGAAGAACTTATAGTAGTTCGTCGTCAGGAATATGAACGGTTAAAAAAACATCTTGCCGAAGTAAAGGATGCCTTAGTTAAAATACGACAGGGTGAGAAGGAGTTAAAGGAAGGTAAAACAAAGGTGATTAAATCATTAGCTGACTTACGCTCATAAGATTATGGCATGTCCTGTTTTTAAGATTCATTCTACTTCTGATTTTGAGAAATTCTTTCGTAAACTTCCTATGCGTATTCAAGATTTATCTATAAAGAAGGATAAATGGTTTCGGCAGGATGCCTTTGACCCTCGTCTACATACTCATAAACTCAGGGGTGAATTGGAAGGCTATTGGTCATATCGTATTAATCGTGAGTATAGAATATTATTTAGGTTTCTTAATAGTGATGAGGTAATCTATTACGATATAGGCACACACGATATATACAAATAAGAATAGAATAATTTAGTTCAAATGATTTTAAAATATGGAGGTGTGAGATGAAAAAAATCTCTCCTATCAAGAATTGGCAGAAGATTAGAGAAAAAGTTTCATAGTACAAGTTCTATATTTTTCTAAGGAGGTTTGTTATGGCGCGCTATTCTTTGCGTCTGGTTTTTTGCTTGACTGTTTTTTTAATGCTTATTGCCCCTTATTCCCATGCCGGGGCATCGCAGGAGGAATGGGACGAGGCAACACAGCTTTTTAATGAGGGACAGAAGCTATACAATGTTTCGGATTTTAGAGGGGCGATTCAGAAGTGGGAGGCTGCCCTTTCTATTTTTCAGAAGTTGGGGAATAAACAGCCAATAGGAGCAGCAATCGGCAGCATTGGAAAGGCATCCATGATATTAGGGGACTATAGAAAGGTTATTGATTATTCTGAAAAGGCAATAGCTTTAGATAAACAAATCGGGGTTCCATATAATTTCCCTGAAGGCAATCTTGGAGATGCATTTCTTGCATTAGACCGGGACAAAGAGGCTTTTGAAATCTACACTAAGCAAAATCACCCAATCAGGCTCGGAAGATATTATCTAAAGAAAAAGGACTTTAAAGAGGCAGCAAAACAATTTGATAGAGACAGAGAGAAAAATGAGGAGGCAAAAGAAACATTATTTATAATTTCTGAATGGATAGGTCTCGGCCTTTCATACGAAGGGATGAAGGAATATGAGACAGCCTACAAATGGTATATAAAGGCGATTGACCTTCTTGAAGACCAGAGAAACCGGCTTTCAGCCTCAGAGCGTGAGCATTTCTTTGAAGGCAAGGAATTCGACATCCCTCGGATAGAGGCATATGAAGGAGCGACAAGATGCGCATTCATGATCGGCAAACTCGATGAGGCATTTTATTGGGCTGAAAACACGAGGGGCAGGATATTCGCAGAATTGATCTCAGGCAGGAGGGCCTTACACAATCGGGCTTGTAATTAAAGACGGAAAGGTTGTTAAGGGGTTCAGGATAGAAAAGACACGCGTCGAGCTTCAAAATCTGATAAGCAGATTCCGCCTGCCTTTTCAGGAAGGCAATGACCCGAACAAATTCAGCCTGAGCCTTGCAAAAGAACTAACAGACATTCTTTTAAAACCAGCTATGTCCGGAGTTCAAAAAGGCGAGCATCTCGTAATTATCCCTGATGAGGCATTAAGCCTTGTCCCTTTTGAGGCATTGATTATATCCGTGCCTGACGATAAGGCAGGCAAGAAATCCAAACCTGTCTATGCCATTGATGAATATCCGTTAACCTATTATCAATCCGCCTCGGTGCTTTCTCTCAGGAGAGGTTTAAATATCTCACGAGCCAAAGACACCGCATTCTTCGGTCTCGGTGATCCGGTATTCGATAAAGAAGATAAACGGACTGCATCTTTACGAGGGGTTAAGGTCATATCCAAAGAAACACAGGATATAACAGGCAGTCAGGCGACTAAAGAGGCAGGTTATTCATTCCCGAGAATCCCTAATACGGAAAAAGAGGTAAAAGAAGTGGGCAAGTTGTTCGGCAAGTCCAAAATATTCTGCGGCACAGACGCATCAGAGGAAAAGGTGAAGACCGAAGACTTGTCATCGAGAAGGTATGTGCTTTTCTCGACCCACGGAATACTGAATACTCGGAAACGAGATACCCTATATCAAACAGCCTGCATTGGTTTTGAGCCTTGTGGGCAATGACAGCGAAGACGGTTTTCTAACGGCAGGCGAGATATTTGGTATGAACCTGAATGCAGACCTTGTAGGACTTTCCGCATGCAAAACAGGACTCGGCGTCCAGTCCGCAGGCGAGGGAGTGGTCGGGCTGTCCCGTGCGTTTATGTATGCAGGCACAGACAGCGTATTGGTGAGCCTCTGGAGCGTTGCTGATGAATCCACCTATAAATTCATGGTCAAATTCTTTGAAGGGCTCAAGACCGGAAAAGACAAGATGACCTCACTCAAGGACGCAAAAAACTATTTACGCGCAAACGGCTATGATAATCCATATTTCTGGGCGCCGTTTATACTGATGGGAGAGGTGAATTAAAATAGATTGAGGTTTGAGGTTAATTGAGCAAATGGATATACTACAGGTACGGCGAATTAGAGCATATTGGAGGTTTTATGGGTATAGCAACAGCAACTGATTACAAAAAGGAACTGGTAAATCTGACAAGGGATTTACCTGATAAAGAGGTGAAAGAAGTATTAGATTTTGTTCAGTTTCTCAAGGCAAAAAAAGAGGGCTTTAGTCATATGCAAATAAAGGACAGTGCTGAATATGTAAGAACCCTCAGGATGAGAGAAGGGAAAAGAGTAAAATCAGGAAAGAGATTCATTGCAGAGCTTATTGAATGGCAAAAATCAGAATCTTAATGGATACGGATGTATTTATCGATGCGATTAAAGGAGTAAAAAGCGCAAAAGAATTGTTCAGGATAAAAGATGTAGAAATTTAAATAACTCTTGCGCCGATATATGACGCAAATTAATTCAAATCTTAAGCGGTTTGAAAGGAGGACGGGAAATTGAATAAAGAAAGAATAATTTTATTGACTGCATTGTTTCTGTTCAGTCTTTTCGGCACTGCCTTTGCCCAGTCAGAGGATGAGGCATTGAGGCTTCATAAGCAGGGGCTGGTGGCATATGAAGGCGGTTATTGGGGGGATGCACTTTTTTGTTTTGAGAAGTCATTAGAAATCTATCGCTCCTTAAATCGTCTTGAAGGCTATATCAACCTCATCAACATCGGTATGGTTTACAACTCCCTCGGTCAATATCAGGAATCGCTTAAGTATTATGAAGAGGCAGGGTTGAACGGGTTATAAAAATACCAAAGGGAAAAGAGGAGATAGAGGCGATTGTCAACGAATTTATGTTGCCTTTACAGAATGCTGAGACAAAGGATAAATTCTCCTTAACCGCAGGAAATAAACTTTATAACCTGCTTCTTGCAGAGGCACTAAAGGAAATAAACACACACCTCACCCCTCTTGATAGAGGGGAAAATAAAAACATAATCATCGTGCCTGACGGCATTCTCGGCATGCTCCCCTTTGAGACATTGGTGATTAGCAATCCACCCTCACCCCCCTTTAGCAAAGGGGGGATGGGGGGATTTTCGGATATAAAGGACACGGTATTTGTGGGTGACAGGTGGAAGATAAACTATTATCAATCGGCAACTGTAATGGCGCTGAACAGGACACTCAAGCCATCAGGCGCCAAGAAAGCGGTCTTTGCCCTCGGAGACCCTATCTTCGACAAAAAAGACCCGAGATATATTGCATACCTCAAAAAGGAAAAACCTGTTCTTTTAGCCCAAAACCTATCGCAGTATAGCCTAAGGCAGAGGGGCATCAAGATAGTCGGCATTGGAGGAGAGGACGACAGGGACATAGCCTTTTGTCCCCTGCCTGAGACCCATCAGGAGGTATTAACCATTGCAAAACTCTTTAATACCGCACCTCAAGCCCCCGATGTATTGCTGGATGTGGATGCAAATGAGACTCGGGTAAAAAAGACCACACTGTCGGCATACCGCTACCTTCATTTTGCAACACATGGATTCTTAAGCAGTAATCTTCAGGGAATAAAAGAGCCTGTCTTAGTGCTTTCGCAGGTGGAAAATAAAGAGGGAGATGATGGAATGCTGGCATTGACCGAGGTTTTAGGGCTGAAGCTCGATACAGATATGGTAGTTCTATCAGCATGTGTAACAGGGGCAGGGAAGGTGATGGAGGGCGAAGGCGTTGCCAATTTTGCAAGGGCCTTCCAGTATGCAGGCGCAAGGAGCGTGGTTGTTAGCCTGTGGGAGGTTGCATCGAAAGAGACAGTGGAATACATGGAGAGTCTTTATCGTTATCTCAAAGCAGGCAAGGGCAGAGGAGAGGCATTAAGGCTTGCAAGAAAAGAGATAAAGGCAAAATATCCGAATCCGTTTTACTGGGCGCCGTTTATCTTGCATGGAGAGGGATAAAGATGTATGGTGAACTTTTGTTATAATAATACAAGAAATATCTTGGAGGATAAAATGGGGCTTTCAACAAATACAGTAAATGTTAAAGGGAAATTATTAAAGCATATTGAAAAACTTCACGAGAATGAGGTCTATGAGGTTTTAGATTTTGTGGAGTTTCTACAAGCTAAACATCGCAGCCCGGTAGTTTACTCAAAAAAAACTAAACTCGAACCTAAAAAAGATCCTATCCTGAAAGTCCTCGGGGTTGCAGATGTAGAGCCATTTGCCGATAAAATTGAACAAGAATTATATGGCAGATGAAAAACGGTCTTTTTATTGACACATGGGGTTGGATTACGCTTCTTAATAAACGCGAGCCGAGACATAAAGAAATAAGGTCTTTTTATAGTGATTTTCGTAATAAAGAAACCTCTATTTACACTACGGATTATGTTCTTGATGAAACTTTTACTTTGCTGTTTCGCCGCCTGCCGTTTCCTATCGCAGCTAAAGCAATGTCTTTTATTAAAGATGCAATTCATGACGGATATTTGTTAATAGAGTGGATTACACCTGAACGATTCAAACAGGCAGAATCACTTCGTTTAAGTTTAAAAGGGAATAAGCCGTTTTATGCAAGGGTTGTTTATAAGGATGTCAACGGCAAATTTACCCAACTCTTACCGAACCCTCACAGGCGTGATAATTATTTCAACGGTGGTACAATCTATGAGTTGCCATCGGGAGAGGATGGTTTTGAGCTTGAGGTCTCTCCGCCGTTTGGGAATGAGGGCTTAACGGTTTATGCAAGCACTTCTCAACTTGGAGAGATAGAAATAGAGCCGAATAGTGGTATGTACGGCATAAAAACAAGGGCAGCACAGATTGGTTCTAAGACCCGCGGGGTGATACTTAAAGAAAAAGAGACAGATAAAGAACAAAAAGTTCCTGCCGAATTTTCAGAGGTTGATGCAGTCATAAAAACGGTGAGGTAATGAGCATATCGCTATGAAAGGAGAAGCCGGATGAAATACACTGCCCTTAAAGGCGTCCATGATATATTCCCGCCCGACGTATATGTCTGGCAAAAAGTTGAGACCACGGCAAAGGAAGTCTTTTCCGTATATGGATTCCATGAGATCAGGGTACCGATCATGGAATCAACCGATATCTTTATCCGGAGCATCGGGGAAACATCGGACATTGTCGAAAAGGAGATGTACACATTTCCTGATAAGGCCAATAGAAGCATCACCCTAAGACCCGAAGGTACGGCCCCTGTCGTAAGAAGTTTCATTGAGAACCATCTCTATAACCAACCTTCCCCCCAGAAATTCTTTTACTCCGGACCTATGTTCCGATATGAGAGACCGCAGAAAGGCAGGTTCAGACAATTCTACCAGATAGGGGTAGAGGCATTCGGGGTATCCGAAGCAAGACTCGATGCGGAGATAATCTCTATGTTAAAACTTTTTCTCGAAAGGCTCGGGCTCACCGAACTTAATTTTGAGGTAAATTCCATAGGCTGCGAGAAATGCAGACCCGATTACAAAAAAGCCCTCATAGATTTTTTTCCGGATAAAGTCGGAGGACTCTGCCCCGATTGTAACAGAAGGTATACTCAAAATCCTTTACGGATCCTCGACTGCAAGGTCGCGGCATGTATTGAACTAAGAAAAGGAGCACCACAGGTTATAAATTATTTATGCATAGATTGTAAAGAGCACTTTGAAGAATTCCAATCATTATTACGGCTTCTTAACGTAACTTATATTATCAATCCAAATATGGTTAGGGGGCTCGATTATTACACAAGAACGACATTCGAGGTGACAAGCGAACACCTCGGCTCACAAAAGGCAGTAGCAGCAGGAGGAAGATACGATAGACTTGTAGAGGAATTCGGAGGACCTCCGACGCCCGCAATAGGTTTTGCAATAGGAATGGAGAGGCTTGTTGAAATCCTCAAAACTCATAACTCAACATTCCGAACCCCGGCACCGGGGGCATTCCTTGCAACTATCGGAAACGATGCGGGTAGAGAATCTCTCAAGATCGCCGAAAAACTCAGATCTAAAGGCATTACCGTCGAACTCGGATATGAAGGGGCTTCCCTAAAGAGCCAGATGAGAAAAGCCGATAAACTCGGTGCGAATTACGTCTTTATTATCGGCGAAGATGAACTGAAATCAGGTAAGATCAAATGGAAGAATCTGAAAGATGGCTCGCAGGGGGAAGTTGGGATTAAGGAGATAGAGGGGTTTATGGTTTAATTTTTCTTTCCAATCGTTACCAACCACTAGCACGCATACTATACGACGCAGCAAGCCTCAGCATCTCCTCTTTTTCCTGTTTACTGATTGTCGCCATATTTCCTCCTCAGTTCCTTAAACATATCATTAAGTCCAAATAATACAAAGTATTCTTCAATCAGAGACCAGTCAATGTTTGATTTATGAGTGTTTATTAAAGTCATTCATTATTCCCTCCAGCACGGATTAATATTGACGGATTATAATATAAAATGTACGATAATGTACATGTAGTACATTTTAAAATGAGGTTGTGTAAATGAAAAATGTGATTTCCATAACAGAGGCGAGGAAAAGGCTTCCGGGGATTATAAAGTCTCTTAAGTCTTCTCCTAATACCGTGTATCAGATTACTGTTCATAATGAAATAGTTGCCGAGATTAAAACCCCTCCTAAAATCAAACCGGGAGAGGCTGCTGCAAAGCTTCTTGAACTCAGAAAACGCCTCGGTTCTAAAAAATATAAGACAAAGCCGATATCTGAAAATATAAAGGAATATCTCTATGTTGCAGAGGGAGCAAGCCCTCTCTGAATATCGTTCATTATGATGACTCCGTAAAGGATGCCGCAGAACAAACCTTCAAGAAACTTTCCAAGGACAAACGTCTTTCTTTTTGTGACGCCGTTTCTTATGTTGTGATTGCTCATTTGCTCGATTATATTTCCTGTTTCACCTTTGATAAGGACTTCAGGAGTCTCGGTCTTACTGTATACCCCTAACCTCATACTTCCCCAATCCGAAACTCTCCCTTTTCCTACATGCAAAATTTCTCCGGCCTTGATTAACGGCATAAAAGATTCAAAAAGGCGGGTCTATTTAAATTCCTAAAACAATCGCCCTCTCCTCCATATCGACCTTGTCAATCCTGACGGTTAGTTCTTTTCCTATGCTATACGAGCGTTTCGTATTTTTGCCGTAAAGACTCATCGTGCGTTCGTTGAACTCATAGAAATCGTCCGTCATATATGAAACATGGAGGAATCCCGTAACATAAAACTCTTTCAATCTTACCTTCAAACCGTATGGAGTTATATTAACGACCTTTCCCTCGAATTCCTCGCCGACCCTGTCTTTCATAAACCATACCCTCATTGCATCAACAACCTCCTTCTCGGCCTTATCGGCAAGTCTCTCCATTCTCGACGAACCGAATGCGATATCGGGGAGGAGTCTTTCAAGCTCTCCCGCCCTACTTTGCGGGAGATGACGCATACGCAGGGTCTCTCTCAGTATCCTATGGACAACAAGATCGGGATAACGCCTTATGGGCGATGTGAAATGGGTGTAGCATTCCGATGCAAGGCCGAAGTGGCCGACGTTTACAGGGGAATACCTGGCCTGTTTAAGACTTCTCAAAACCATATAGCTTATTATCTCTTCTTCCGGTCTTCCCTTAATGTTTTTTAGAAGCTCAGAGAAATCCTTGGGTTTCTGAATCTTCTTGATCTTAACTATAGGTTTTATTACTCTTATAATATCTTCGATCTTCATCGGGTCGGGCTCTTCGTGTATCCTGTAAAGGCACGGCGATCCTAATTCCGAGAGGTGTTCTGCAACGGCTTCATTCGCTGCGATCATGAATTCCTCGATAATCATGTGTGCGAAGTTTCTTTCGGCCCTGATTATCGCCTCGGGTCTTCCGGTGAGATCGAGTAAAACTTCGGGTTCCGGTAAATCAAAATCAAGGCTTCCCCTTTCAAATCTTTTCCCCCTGAGAACCCCGCATAATTCGCCCATTAGTTCAAAATCCGATAAGAGATAATCATATTTCTCACGTTCACGGACGTCGTTATCAATGAGGATTTTTCTAACGGACGTATAGGTCATCCTCTCGTCGCTCTTTATAATGCTCGGATAAAATCTCGAATTCAGTCTCCCGCCGTTTCTATCAAAGTCCATCTCGACCGTAAAGGCGAGTCTTTCTATCTTTGGTCTGAGACTGCATAAATCCTCCGAGAGTTCCTTCGGAAGCATAGGCGTTACCCTATCGGGGAAGTATATGCTTGTGCCTCTTTTTCTGGCCTCGAGATCAATGGCCGAATCCCATGGAACATAGAAGCCTACATCCGCTATATGCACCCACAACCTATAGCCGTGTTCGGTGAGTTTGATGGAGACTGCATCATCAAAATCCTTTGCACGCTCTCCGTCAATTGTTACCGTAGAAAGTGCAGTCAAATCCTTTCGCCTTTCTTCTATCTCTCTTATATCACCCTTTGCCGTATAAATTATCTTTGCTTCTTCCGACACGCCCTTAGGGAATCTTCGGGGGATGCTAAATTCGTCTACTATCGCCTCGATCTCGGACGCCGGGTCTTCGGGCTTTTCTATTATATTTATAACCCTGCCTGCCGGCGGTCTTTTATCTGCGGGAAAGTTAATGATCTCTGCAACGACGGTGTCCCCGTCCTTGGCCCCTCCCCTATCCTTAGGCGGTACATAAAGATCGAATGGAATAGCCCTGCTCTTCGGTCTGACAAAAGAAGCGGTTTTTGTTATATCCAGCCTGCCGACTATCCTCGTATGTGCTCTCTCAAGTATCCTTAAAATCCCTCCGTCACGCTTTTGCCGATTCTCCACCCTCGCTATGACCCTGTCGTTATCCATTGCCCCCAGGGTTGCACGCGCCGGAATAAATATGTCCCTTTGCCCCGGTTTTTCCGAGATCACAAAACCGTAACCGTCTCTATGCGCCTCAAAATATCCTGTTACAAGATTAGTGTCTTCAGCCGGTATATAAAGACCTTTTCTTGTAAGTACAATATCGCCGTCTCTCAGCATTGTCCTTAAAACCGTCTTCAATGCCCTTGCCTCGGACCGGCTTATCTCCAAAAGACGTACCATCTCCTTAAAAGCAATTGGTCTTTTTATCTTTTCCCTGAAAAATGCAAGGACGGTCTGTTTATTCATCATATGAAATTATATAGCAGATTTTTCGTAGAAATAACAGCACAAAGATTTAGACGGCTTATAAGCCAACCTGCGAAAAATAATTAGGAGAGGGCATCATTCCCTCTCCTAATATGATATTTACAAGCGGTTTATAGCTTATTGTTTTATTCGAGTATCTCAAGAACGCAGCGTTTCCCTATTTTAGTACCGGAGGCACTTAATATTGTCCTCATTGCACGCGCAGTCTTTCCCTGCTTTCCTATAACCTTTCCGAGATCGCTCTGTGCAACCCTCAGTTCAAAAACGGTGGTCTTTTCACCGTCAACTTCAGAAACCGACACCTCCTCCGGACTGTCTACAAGTGCCTTCGCCATTTGCTCAACCAATGCTTTCATCGTTTCCACCTCCATAAGAAATTTGGACTGTTAGAGTCCTGCCCTTTGCAAAAGCTTTTTAGTAATATCGGTAGTCTGTGCTCCTTGCTGTAACCAAACTTTGGCTCTTTCTAAATCAACCTTTATCTCGGAAGGCTCCTTCAACGGATCGTACGTTCCGAGGATCTCTATAAAAGGCCCATTTCTTTTTGCCCTCGAATCGGCTACTATGAACCTGTAATAAGGTCTTTTATGCGAACCCAACCTTGTCAATCTAATCTTAACCAAAACTTCACCTCCTCTATAACTGGAAATCAATAGTCTTAAGATTATCAGAAAGAGAAAAAACTGTCAATAGTAACAGCGGGATTACCGGGTACTTGAAAAGATTGACAGATGCGGATTTAAATGGTAGTATTTTGCAAGATGCTGATATTAAGAACGGTAATTGTAGTGCTCCTGCTTTGGACATTTGCCGAGGCTGATATATACAAGTATGTCAGGGAAGATGGAGTTATTCTCTATACGGATGCACCGCTCGGTGAAAAAATAATAAAAGAAAAGATCAATAAAAAAGAAACCTCACCTGCTGCCAAAACGGAAACCGTCAATTCTAAGAAAAACAAGGATAGTTATCATCCCATAGTACATAAGAAGGCCAAAGAACATGATATAGACCCCTCCCTTGTAACTGCCGTCATAAAGGCCGAATCGAATGGGAATCCTTATGCGGTTTCGAGAAAGGGTGCGATGGGTCTTATGCAGTTGATGCCTATGACTGCAAGTGAACTTCAGGTTAGAAATCCGTTTGACCCCGAAGATAACATAGACGGGGGTACCAGATATCTGAGATATCTTATAGAAAGGTTTAACGGCAATCTTACACTTGCACTTGCCGCATATAATGCAGGTCCCAAGGTTGTAGAAAAGTACGGTTCCGTTCCCCCGATATCCGAGACAAGACAGTATGTAAAAAGAGTGCTTTCACTCTATAACGGTAAGACCGATATTCCGGTTTCAGCCTCATATAAGCAAAAAAAATCGGAACCTATCTATAAGATCATAATGGAGGATGGAACGATCCTCTTCACAAATTTTCCCCTTCGTAAAACAAATGTCATCAGGTTTTAAATGCCATTGGATAATTCCGGTCTTCGTGAAGAAATTCTGAAGTTAAAGGAAGAACGGCATGCGATCATTCTATCTCACAATTACCAGAGGGATGAGGTTCAGGAAATAGCGGATTTTGTAGGAGACTCTCTCGAACTTTCAAGAACAGCCTCCACAGTTAAATGTGATGTCATAGTATTTGCAGGCGTAAACTTTATGGCTGAGAGCGCCTCGATCCTTTCACCTGAAAAGACCGTCCTTCTTACGGAGCTTGATGCATGCTGCCCGATGGCTGATATGATAAGGGTTGATTCTCCGAGACCTATTAAAAAAAGTTTTCCGGGTTTTGACAATCCGCCGTCTTATGTTTACCCCGCTGAATTTACACTCCGCGACATCAAGGCCGGCAATCCGGGAGTCCCTGTAGTTACCTATGTAAATACAACTGCGGATGTCAAGGCAGAGAGTGACGTATGCTGCACGTCTGCAAATATCGTAAAGGTCATAGAGTCTCTTCCCGACGAGAAGGTAATATGCATCCCCGATAAAAACCTTGCTATGTGGGCTGCAAGGAATACAAACAAACAGGTCATTGCATGGGATGGATTCTGCCATGTACACGAAAGGGTAACACCCGAAGACGTTAGAAAGGCGAGGGCAGAACATCTGGGGGCTGTCTTAATGGCACATCCGGAATGCAGAATCGAGGTGCTTGAGATGGCCGACCATGTTACCAGTACATCGGGTATGCTCAGATTTGCAAAGGCATCCACTGCGAAAGAGTTTATCGTGGGTACAGAGATAGGGCTGATGTATAGATTGAGAAAAGAAAATCCCGAAAAGATATTTTATCCCCTGAGAAAGGATATGATATGCCCCAATATGAAAAAAACAACCCTTAAAAGCATCCTCAGGGCCTTAAAGGAAAATAACTACATCGTCAAAGTGCCGGAACATATAAGGGTTCCTGCCAAAAGGGCACTCGACAGAATGCTGGAAATAAAATAGGGTATTCTGCTTCGTGATTATATCTCTATATGCACATGGCACTTCTTAGTGCATGCCTTTGAACATGCTTCGCAGCCGATACATTTGTTGACGTCAATTGACTCGATAAATTTTGGCGTCCACGTCTCTCCGCCTTATGTAGGCATTCAGATCGTCTCCTATGACCTCTGCCATAGTAGAAGGACAACTCTCAAACTCTTTTTTCCTTTCGAATTGATCGAGATATTCGTCCTGGCGGCAGCCGGTCTAATCTAATTTTTTTAGAATGCATGACCGATGCTGAAGTGTATCTCACCCCTGCTCTCTCCCTCTTCTCTCTTGAGTTTATGTCCATAATCTACACGAACCGGACCTACCGGCGTACTGTATCTAATTCCCATACCGACCGTATATTTCATTTCCGAAAGCTCTATATCGCTCGTCTTTTGCCACACGTTTCCGCCGTCAAGAAATACCACGAGACCAAAACCCTTAGCAACCAATGTCCTCATCTCGAGGTTTGTCAGCGTAAACGCATTTCCACCTGTCGGAGAACCATCGTCACCCTTGGGTCCGAGGGTATCCTGTTCATACCCGCGAACCGTAGTCCTTCCGCCGAGAAAAAATCTCTCAACAAGCGGAAGCTCATTTGTATCGTAGAACCCACGGGCTATGCCGTTTTTTAAAGATATCGCAAGAACAAAACGTTTACTTAACTCCAGATAAGTACTCCCGTGCAATATTATCTTTGCAAAATTCGTTTCCGACAGAAGCACACCCGATGCAACCTTCATGGATATTCCGGCAAGTACGCCTTTTCTCGGATCGAACGGATTGTCCCTTGTATCATAGACTATTCCGGGTTTTATCCCGCTTATGATGAGCGTTCCGGTATCTTCCTTGCTCAGGATGACGTCGGGTTTCACATCAAAGGTCTTAACCAATGAGAACTCATAGAAAATCTCACCCCTCAGTCTTTCGCTGAGTTTTTTTTCAAAACCCGCACTTGCGGTGTATCGCCTCAGCTTATACCTTGTCTCACGGGTTTCTATACTCTTCTCGGTTCTGTACTCTTTCATAAACAACACCCTGAATGGAATTGATTTATCCAAAAACCAGGGTTCGAGATAGTTAACCATATACCGCTGTTCCAGCGAGCTTAACTCGGTTCTGAAAGAAATCTGTCTGTTCATCCCAAAAAGATTCCTGTAACTCAGATCAAACGAACCTCTGTATTGTTCGTAATCTCCGTATCCGATCCCAAGTTCGATAACTCCGGCATTACCCTCTCTCACATGAATATGTATATCCCGTATATTGCTCTCATCCCTATCTATCGGCTCTATATTCACGTCGGTGAACAATCCGATTTTATATAGTCTCTGACGGGTTTTAGCCAGTATGTCATGATTAAACGGATCGCCCTCTTTGTAGATCACTTCTCTTTTTATTACTGCTTGCACGGTCTTCGAGTTGCCGCTTATTACGGTCTTTCCAAAAAAAGTTTGAGATCCTTCTTTTATCTCCATAATGATCTTTACGTCCCTACCGATGATCTCCTTTTTTACATCAACCTTAGCATCGGTGAAACCCTTTGTCCCGTAAAGTCCGATAATCCTGTATCTTGCATCCGATATGTCAACCTCATTGTAGGGATCACCTCTCTTTATTCCGATAACATTTTTGATTTCTTCTTCCGGAACACGGATCGCCCCTTTTATTTCAATGTTCTCTATACGCGATTTTTTACCCTCGGTAATCTTAATGATAATATCCGCCCTTGAATTTTTTACCCTAACGTCAAAATCGTCTACGTGTGTATCCAGATAACCCAGTGCATTATAAAGCTCTACCAGGGTTTCTCTGTCGGCATCTATGAGATCGGGATTAAATGAGTCGCCCTCTTTCAGGGACATGATCTCTTTAAGGCTTTTTTCGGCTATGGTTATTCCTGAAAATTTTACGGAATTAACGATAACCTTATTACCTTCAAAGATAAAAAAATGCACGGAAATAACATCTTCACCCGAGGTTATTACCGGCGCAACCTGAGCAGAAGAATATCCCTTGCTGTGGTACAATGACATGATCCTCGAGACAGCCTCCTCAACGAGATCGTCCCTGAAGTCTTCGGCATCAAAAAAAGGGGACTCTTTGAACAATGTCTTTGAATCCACGGAGATATTACCCTCGAATGTTATGTCAAGTTTCCTGCCGGGGTTAACGTCTATATCAAGTTCGCCGTCAACGAAAGTGTAAGGTCCCACGGAAGGATTGAGGTAGTTGTTTTCCTTGTAGAATGCCCTTATATCCTCTATGTCCTTTTCGAGTTTGAACCGGTCATAGATGTCTCCCTCCGATAATTCCATCAACCTCTTTACCTCTTCCTCCGGGCCATAAATCTTAATACCTTTAATCCTTTCCGGAATGCCTTCGTTTATTATCAGAAAAAGATTCACCCTGTAAGGTACGGCTGCCTTTTCTATCTTCATATCCACATCGACACGGGGAAGGCCTCTTTCGGACATTGCCTCTTTGAGTTTATTTATGGAATCGGTTACAAGATCATATCTCATGACCTGACCTTCCCTGAGGGGGAAAATGCCTCTTATTGTTTTCCCGGTTAGGTTTTCATTACCTGTAATGTAAATATCTTTGATTATGTCTCGCTCTTTAACCTTTATTTTTATATGAGAGATATCCTCTGCATCCACCTCCACCGATATGTCTTCAAATATTCCTTTAAGAAATGCCGTTCTTGTTCCATTGCGTATACTTAAGGGATCGAGTTTGTCGCCGACCTTTATATTTAAAACATCCAGAAGTTCATCGTCTTTTATGGAATAGAGCCCCTCTATATCTATTTTTTGTATTACCATATCCGAGGCCTCGGCTAAAGAAAACAATACTAACCCCAAAAATGCAATCGAAAAAATGCAGATGTTATAAAAAAATTTATTTAGGTATAGAACATAATGCATAAGCTTAAAGCAGTATAACACGGCATCAAATAAAGAGAAAAGAGACCATAAAAAAGGACAGGCCATCGCCTGTCCTTTTTTAAATATTTCAAACAATTTCCGCTTAAACTGCGGTATCTCCTTTTTCTCCTGTCCTTATCCTTACCGCATCTTCGACATTATAGACGAATATCTTGCCGTCTCCGACCTTCCCGGTTTTGGCCTTTGTCTCTATCGTAGAGACTGCCTTCTCCACCAAACCGTCTGGTACAACGAGCTCTATCTTGAGTTTTGGAATAAAGGCTATATCGTATTCCGCACCTCTGTAAAGCTCCACGTGACCTTTCTGTCTTCCGAAGCCCTTAACCTCTGTAACTGTCATGCCCTGCACTCCTATGGCATTCAGGGCATCCTTTACTAC
>JACQXD010000145.1 GCA_016208875.1 Nitrospirota bacterium | reverse complement strand
AATTTGAGACGGCGTTACATCTGAATCCCGACCACTATCAAACAAAAAAGTTTCTCTGGTATATTTATGAGACTCACCGATATCCAGCCTGGCCTGAATCCGGTCAATTCTGGTATTGAGTGAATATTGGGAATAGATGCTTTTCGTTGAGAAACGGAAGGGTGATACGTAAGAGTTTTATACCGGGATTTCTTCGGGTTTCAGCCAGACTATTTTCCCGTCACGCCATACAACGATGGGATTACCTGCCTGTTTGTGCTTCAGTAATGCCTCATGAACGCCCTGAGCCAGTGCCTTTGTAACTTTTTCAGGATCAGCAAAGACCTCTGAGATTTTGTCCTTATGTTTTTCTTTTACCGCCATATTTCTTTTCAATATTATGCCAAAAAGAAGGATCATTTACAAGCAGACTTTCTTCCTTTTTTCCGTATGCTTCCAATCTTGGGTTCCCTACGACAGAGTTATCGTAAAAAAACCATGTATCTGCTATCGGACGATAGAGTCTGAAAAAATTATAAATGCCTGCATTGTACCGCCGTCTAATCGTATCTTCAGGCACATTATGGCCACCCATCCTGACTCTCTCGGCAACACGAGCAACAGCGAATTCTTCATTCGGCAGATAGAGAAATATCAGATGAAAATCATATCCTGTTTTGCAAAGGTCGGCAATCCACGGAGCGAAAGTCCTGCTTGCCAAAGTTGTTTCAAAAGCAAAATTTAGTCGCTTTTCTGCAAGATAATGTATGCGATCAAGCATAACCCGTCCGGCATGAAAAGCTGCTCCTTCAGGCTGGAATCCTGATAATCCCTGCGCTATTATATCTGCATTGACAAACTCGGTAACCTTAAGAGCACCTTTTAGCAAAGAAGGCGCGGTTGTTGATTTGCCTGCTCCATTAGGACCGGAGATAACAATGAGATGTGGTCGCTTATTGTCGGTCATAATGGTCATTTTCTTCCCTCCACAAGCTCAATCTCCCATTCTTTGGATAGTGTGCATAGTTTTTTTATTACTTTCATCTATCCCCAGAAAATCCCTGTGGGGTCTTTATCTATTCAATTAAGATTTTATCTAAATTGGCTATATTCCATTGAGAAATTGTGATAGCTATTCCAATTAAAGTAACAACTGCAGAGATATATGATAATACTCTCATATAATTTCCTCCTCTTATTTCAAAGCCTGCTCTGAATTATATCTCTTTCTCATCCCTTGGGAATTAAATCGGAATTTCTATGCAAAATTATAACAAGTATGTTCGGAAGCAAGCAAGCAAGTAAGAATGGCCTGTTTTATAATAGCTCGGCAAAAATAGAAAAGTAAGGGCGAATAAGGATTAGATAAGGAAGAGGCGATTGCTCACCTCTTCCTCCGTACAAAACCCCACGTAGGGCTGTTAACAGTCATGTCCATATCCCTCGCAAACACAGGGAAACCATCGAAACCGTGGTAGGGGCCAGAGTAATCCCATGAATGCATCTGCCTGAACGGGACGCCGAGTTTATGGTAAGAGTATTTCTCCTTTATGCCTGAACCGACCATATCCGGTCTCAACCTTCGGGTAAACTCCTCCAATTCATAGAGGGTGGCATCGTCCATAATAACTGTGCCTTCTTTCATATCCGGATAAGTTCTTTTATAATCGTCGTTATGTCCGAATTCGTATCCGGATGCAACAACCTCCGCCTAAATCTCTTAAAACATTTTTGTTATATATAAGACATTCTTGTATTTAGATAGGTTACACAAATCGGATTTTTTTGAGGACATGAACAGGTTCGGTGATTGACGATATATTTTTAGGGTTCCCAGGTTATCGTGGAAAAACCGTGCGTTCTGTTTTCATTTGAACTCAAACCTGAACTTAATATCGCCGCCGACACTGCCCTTCTCATCCCTTACGCCGACCAGTGAAATGTTTTTACCGAGTAGATATTCAAGCCGGATCACCTGCTCTTCCGTAGAACCGACGGACGATGTATACGTCACAAACAATCTATCACCGAGCATTCTTTTTGAGACCGTTACCCTCGGGCCGACAGTGCCCGTTGTCTTCGAAACATAGGGATCGACCTGAACCCTGTCAAGTCCCGTTATATTTCTTAACCTCTCCTCAAAAACATCGTGGACCCTGCCCGTAAGAAATGCAGCGGCCTCACCTGCACCGATCCCGCCTTCGAGTCCCTTTAATTCCTTCCCCATCTGTCCTACCGTCAACAGACTCAGGATATCGGTTTCTTCTAACGGAGGATCGGAGATAAGCGAGAGATTGAAATGTTCTAACTGTCCCTCCAGGCTTAATTTAATGTCATATCCTCTTACTATTGTCTGGGCCACAATCTCCATTACAGGATTTATTCTGTCCGGGTCGGCAAAGTCCGAGCTTGCACTCAATATCCTGAACTCATTGTTCCTGAAATAGACCTTACCGCCTCTGGACTCGATCCTTCCGAAAAGCAGCGGGTACCCGACCGTGCCTCTCAAGACCATATCTACTTTCAACGAAGTCCTCGCTATATTGTTGTCTACGGTAATATTATCCGATCCGTATATCTTTATATTTAATTCTGCCTTATCCAGCCTTGTCGGTTCGGCCTTAGGCTTCTCTTTTGTCTTTGCCTTGAGCAGCCAGCTCTTCCACTCAACCCTCTCCCTGTATCTTGCCCTGCCTATCTTTACTTCACCGGCAATGTTCTGTGATTCGAGCGTACCGCTGTAGATAATATCTCCGTTGAAATTAACGGTAAAATCTTTGGATATAGAGGTGGTAATATTATTCAGCTTTGCATCCAGATAAAAACTCTTTATATTGAATCCTTTAAGATAGATCAATCCCGAAACATCTATATCTCCGCCTCCGAGTTTTCCATAGAGCCTCTGGACAACGATCCTGTCCTCTTCAAAATAAAAATATCCATTGACCGCGCTAACCCGCTGATGCATGTCTTTCAGTCCAAATGATGCATTGGTTATATTAAGACTGCCGCTTATCTGCGGGTTATCCCATTTCCCTGCGATAGTCAGAGTAAAATCCGAATCTCCCCTAAGGACACCGATCCTTTTCGAAAATCCTTTCAGGGGTGCAAGTGACGAATTGCCTTCGAGAACTATATTGTATTCCCTCCCTATCTCCACATTTCCGCTCACATTAAAAGAGGCATTTCCACTCCTCAGGGTAAATGAAGAGAATGCGATGTTTCGGTTATCGAACTTTAATCTTATATCCGAATCGTTGGAAAAACTATTCCCGAAGAGCGTCATATTCACCTGTTTTATAAGCGCAGAAGCGGAGAAATGTTTCCTGTCACCAGATAAATCGGCATGCCCCCTGATATTGAGGAGAAGGTCCTCCGGTACGTCTTTTAAGGCTCCGAAGAGGAGAAAATCGTATCTGCCGGATAACATATCGATCTCTGCGGTCCACGGCAGCTTGTCGTCGAGATAAGCCTTGCCTTTCAATCGCATCTTCTCATCGAAAAGCACGGCGTTTAATAAAAGATCCTTATTCCTGATTATCATATTTACCGTCCCGCTTCCGAGGGATTTCCCTTTAAACGTCCCACCCGATAATCTCCCATTAATATTAATATCCGGATTATCAAATGTACCGGTTCCTTCGGCACTTATACTCAAAACCGAATCTTCAGGTACGTTCTTCAATCCGATATCTCTGATATACACCTTATCGGCAAATGCCTTAAAATAAAAATCTTCCTTCCGGGATATCCTGCCTTCAACCGTCATCACGGAGTTATTTTTTCTCAACACTGTCTTTTTTACAAAAAGATTTTTGTAATCATAAGAGAAATCGGTTGATATGGAATCCATGGAAAATTTGTACGCCTCTGCATCGACTATAGTTGCAGAACCTGAATATTCCGGCTCCGGACCATCTCCTGTGATATCGAGGTCCGAATCTACCGTTCCTTTTAACGGCAGCCTCTTATAAAAAATACTTAAAAGTCTTTCGAAATCAGCACCCCTGAGCGATGCCTTTAGTTTAAAAGAGGGATGTTTCAGATCAAAAAGTCTGCCTGCCGTATCAAATTTTATGTTCCCTCTGATTGTGTGATACTCCTCCTTTGTTTTAGTGGATAATTCTTTAATCTCGAGAAGATTTTTTCTGTAGGACATATCTCCCATGATATTTTCGAGTATGTAATCATCAAAGGAAGCAGACACGGTTCTCAACGTCCCGCTAATTAACGGATCGTCAAAACTTCCGGTTACCGTTCCGACAAAAGCACCCGAACCTTTCAGGCGGCCGAAATATGGCAGGGTAAGATCCGTGATGTCGACGGTCTCGAGCCTTCCATCCAGGTTAAGCACGGAGGCTGATATATCAACAGTCCCGTTTATCCCCATTACAGACCTTTCAGTCCTGACCTCGGTATTAGAAAGTGAAAGAACCTTGTCCTTCATCTCAAAGGTTCCCTTTATCTTTTTAACCCTTCCGAGGACATCAACCCCCCTGTGTCCCCCCTTATTAAGGGAAACACCTCCTTTTAATTCCCCCCTTAATAAGGGGGGATGCAAGGGGGGTGCGGTATAATCAAACCACCCCGAGGGATCGAATCCGCTGCCCGATGTATGCAGCTCTCCTGTTACCTTGCCTTCGGGAACCCCGGGATGCCATCGGATGAGTTTAAAGGCAGCATCGCTGTCGGCATCGGTAAATCCGATGTCCAATGAATAATGCTTAACCTTCGGAAGCTCTATCCATGCCTCTGCCTGCGCACGGCCGTGATAAAGCAGTGCATTACCGTTCCTGAAGCTCATTATACCGTTGCTATAAAAAATCCCGCATCTTAAATCATCTATATCGACATTGTAGAGATTCCCCTTTCTAAGCCTTACATCTCCGCTTCCTACGAGTTTTGAGATTGTCCCGTTTATTTTTCCGTCAACATCCACCCATCCTTCGACCCTGTCTTTCACCTTCAGGATTTCCATAAGGGTCTGCAGAAAGAAACTTCCCTTAAGTTTAATATCTACAAAAGGTTCGCCTCCGCCGAATCTTATATCGCCCTTTGCAGAGATTTTCCCTTCCCCGCTCCGTTTCAGCCCGAAAACCTTCTTCACAGAGTTAACGATCAAAGACAGACTGGTCCTTAGCATTCCCTTCCCATCCGATGAATAGAAACCCTGGGCCTGCATCTCGGAACCGTATACCTTAAGTGTAATATTATTTATATCGATCCCTTCATCTTTTAAAACCAGCGTACCGTTTACTTCCGATTTAAATTCGGGAAAACCCCGGATATTCGAAATAAGTTCTTTTATATGTGCCTTCACCTTTGGTATTTCTCCAAGCAAGACTTCTCCGCTTAATCCGCTGCCCGCAATAGGTGCATTTTCGACAATGTTATTGACTGAAAAATTTCCATCACGGACCTCTATTACTTTTACCTTAACCTTAATCTTTTTCCTGTCTTCTCTTGCCAGATAAGTCTTAACCCTTTCAATAACGGCATCGAGTTGATCTCTGTCCGTAGATATATCCGGTTCTTTTATGACCAGTCTCCTCAGTATCAATTCTCTTCTCATAATGCCCGACAGCCCAACATAGGCCTTTACCTTATCCGCGGTTAAGACCCTATTTCCTCCGTCATCGAAAACCTTTAATCCCTTTGCCTCGACAAATAAAGGAAACAAATTAAGATATACCCTATGTGCTATTACTTTGCAGCCTGTCATGTTTTCAAGCTCGGGGAGTATTAATTTTTTAAGTGCATTGGATATGTATGGTCCCCTTAAAAGAAAAATAACCATCCCGATAAATAAAATACCGATGGAAAGGTATACTATGCGTCTTAAACCTTTAGTATTTCCCATAGAGATACAAGCACTTCGGTGGTTTTAACCCCGTTGACCTTCCCTCCTTCATGCTGTATATAAAAAATATCGTGTGCAACGTCGGACCCGGTATTAATCTTTGCCGATATTATATTAAAACCGGTTTCGTAGAAGACATTGGACACATCGTATAAAAGCCCATGTCTGTCCGCAGAGAAAAATTCGACAATCGTATTTTCTTCGGATGTCTCATTATCCAGTTCAATAAATGCCTCGAACCTGGCGCAGGTTTCCTTTCTCGTTCCGGTTAAACTGAACCGGCCGTCCTCCAATACAACACTCCTCAACCCATCTTCTATAACACCGGGCATCCCGTCCCACCAGAGTTCTTTCCAGTTCGAGATTTGAATTTTATCGATAACAAGACCCTTTTTGCCGGTATACAGCCTTGCCCTTAATATATTCATCCATTTTGATGAAAGGAATCCGACTATCCTGGAAAAAAGGCCGGGTTTATCCCATGCCCCGATCGTTATCTCGGTTGTGCTGTCCGGCTTTTCATTTATAGATACGGAAAAATTATTATCCATAACGCTGCATGCAAGTTTATAATCCTCGTATATCCTTTCCACAGGCGTTGACAGCAGATATCTCTCCGGCATCTCGTCTAAAAAAGCACCCAACCCTTTTTTATCGGTACCGGTGTAAGAAGATAGGATATTTTTCATGTATATCTCAATATTTTCTCTCGTTCCCCTGAGATAATTTAAAGTCCTTTCGTATAGATCACCGAGTAGATAGGCCTTCCATTCGGTCCAGAATGCAGGATTAACAGCAGACATATCGGCATAGGTCATGAGATATAACGACTTCAGGCCTTCCTCGTCTCCGGCTGCCTCGGCAAACTGGGCTATGATATCGGGATCTTCGGTCTCTCTTTTTAATGCAAGGGCCGACATGAGTATATGATTCCAGACAAGAAATTCTATACGCAGCCTTTGCTCGACAGCCATATTAAATCTCTCTACGATATTTTTAAGTCTCTTGTATCCTTCTTCTTCATGATATTTACCCCGCATTATTTCAGTGCGGGGATTACCTGCAGCCTTACCTATATCATGAAACAACAGAGACAGAAAAAGTATCTCTTTCTCTTTTACGCTCCTCATTATTTCGGAAAGACGCTCGAGTTTCTTATATCTTGTAACGGTCAAAAGTTCGAGGTGTTTTACGGCGAGCAGTGTATGCTCGTCAACAGTGTATCTGTGGTAGGGATCATACACCACAAGCGACCGCAATGCGCCGAATTCCGGGATAAAGCGTCCGAGTACGCCTGTCTCGTGCATCTCTTTCAACGTCTCGTATACCCTCATGCCCCTGAGTATTTCATAAAAGAATGATATAGCCCTCTGAGAACTCCTGACCTTTTTACCGATTAAGATCAGGTTGCGCCTTATATCTTCCCTCAATCCCGGGCTGAAACCCTTTCCTGTCTTTGAGTATACATAGAATGCCTCGATAATCCTGTCAGGGGTTCCCCTGAAGATGTCTTTGCCCGATGGAATAATCACATTTTTATATATGTAAAAATGATCCGTCACTCTCTTCTTCGGTCCCCATGTTCTCCGGCCTGCAGCCGGCCATTGCCTGCTGCAGATACCGACCACAATGGCCGTTATATCCTGTACAATACTTGCCTTAAGATAAAAGTACCTCATAAATCTCTCCGGACCGGAAAACTTTTTTGAGTCATGGAATCCGAGTCTTTCTGCAACATAATCATGGGTATTAAAAGAGATCACGTCATTTCTTCTATTGCTCATCAAATGGAGGGCAAACCTCACCTTTAATAGAAAATCGTATGCCTTCATCAATCTCTTGAATTCGTGCTGCGGGATCAGGCTCGAGAGATCGTTAATCCCTCCGAATTTCAATGCGACTTTAGATAACCACAATACATTATGTATATCCCTTAATCCACCCTGCCCTTCCTTCACATTCGGTTCGAGCAAAAACACGGAGTCTCCGTAATCCCGGTGTCTTTTCTCCATCTCCTTCAATTTACCGCTTATAAACCCCTTCTGTTTTCTATATGCAATCTCGGAATAAACCCTCTCCTTAAAGTAATTATAGAGTCCTTCATCTCCTGCTACAAACCTTGACTCGAGCAACGATGTATGTGTCCTCAGATCCTTTCCTGCCTCTGTAAGGCAGTCATCGGCTGTCCTGAAACAATGCCCTATTGTAAGCCCTTTGTCCCAGAGCTTATACAAAACGGATTTCACCTTCTCTGAATCCGTTTTATCCCTCGCAAAGAACATGATATCGATATCGGAATATGGCGCGAGCTCCGACCTGCCGTATCCGCCGATTGCGATCAGTGCGAGGGGCCTCTGTGATTCTACGGAATCAAACGCCTTTATAAGGAAGTCGTCTATTTTTTGGGTATAAAAGGCAGCAAGCTCTCTACCGCTTAACTTGTGGAAAATATCTTCTATATCTCCGAGAAAACCCATTCATTATGATACTACATATCACCTCTCTTTTCCGATTGTTGCAGCAAGATAAGAGAGGAGTTTTTTAATACCTTTTCCCGTTACCGCGGATACCGGGAAGAAATCGAGCGAATTGGTTTTACAATATTCCGCGAGTTTATTCAGCCTTTGTTTATCGCCTGCAATATCGATCTTTGTCCCTACCACTGTCTGAGGCTTTTCCGTAAGTTCCGAACTGTAAAGCTCAAGTTCTTTATGTATCTTTTTAAGATCCGAAACCGGATCGCTCTCGGACATCTCGGAGACGTCAATAAGATGAAGAAGGATCGATGTACGTTCAACGTGTCTCAGGAATTGAAAGCCGAGCCCTGCACCCTTGTGCGCGCCTTCTATAAGTCCCGGGATATCCGCAACGACAAAGCTTCTGTAATTTTCGAGTTTTACAACTCCGAGATTCGGCGTCAGCGTCGTGAACGGATAATCTGCAATCTTCGGCCTTGCAGAAGATATTACGGATATAAGCGTTGATTTACCTGCATTCGGAAGGCCGATCAACCCTACATCGGCCAAAAGTTTTAATTCGATGATAAGATACTTTTCCTCTCCTTCCTCTCCCGGTTGTGCATGTCTTGGGGCCTGCTTTGTCGGTGTTGCGAAATGGGCATTGCCGAGGCCGCCCCTTCCGGCCTTAGCAATTACCGCCTCCATTCCGGTTTTATCGAGATCCGTAAGGATATCCCCTGTATCGGCATTCTTTATTATTGTGCCTACGGGTACAGGAATAATCCTGTCTTCGCCGTTCTTACCGTGCATCTTCTTCCCCATACCGTGCTGCCCTCTTTTGGCCTTATATTCTCGCTGGTACCTGAGGTCAAGAAGGGTATTCATCTCTTTTGTAGCCTTAAAAATAATATGCCCTCCTCTCCCCCCGTCACCCCCGTCAGGCCCGCCTCTCGGGACATACTTCTCCCTTCTGAAGCTGACACAGCCTCTTCCGCCGTCACCAGCCTTAACCCGAATCGTCGCATAATCGACAAATTGCATTTAGAAAACCGATCCCCTTTGAGTTAATACAAGATATTTACTGCATACCGTAGGCCTTCATTTTCTCGACAAGGGTCGAGCGTGCAATCCCGAGTATCTCTGCTGCCTTTGTACGGTTATTAGCGACGGAGTCAAGTACCGTTTTTATATGCCTTGATTCTACATCCTTGAGCGTAAGAAGATAAACATTATCTTCGGACTTGACGGTGGATAAAGCAAGATGTTGGCGATTTATTGTTTCTCCATGACACAGGATCATGGCTCTCTCCAATATATTGTGCAGCTCCCTTATATTTCCAGGCCACGTATAAGCACACAGGGAATCCATTACATCCTTATCGAGAGCCTTTATTTTTTTGCTCATATTCTCGGCGATCTCTATCATAAAGAATTCCGCCAATAGAGGGATATCCTCGATGCGTCCCCTCAGCGGAGGTATTGCTATCGGTATCACGTTCAACCTGTAATAGAGATCTTCTCTGAACGAATTTTCTTTTACGGACTGTTCAAGATTTTTATTTGTTGCGGCAATAATCCTGATATCAACCTTTATATCCCTCGTTCCGCCCAGACGCCGAAAGGTCTTTGTCTCGATAACCCTCAAAAATTTTGCCTGGGTGGCAAGAGACATGTCTCCTATCTCGTCAAGGAACAACGTCCCTTTGTCTGCTATTTCGAGAAGACCTTTCTTGGACGATTTCGCATCGGTAAATGCCCCGGCCTCGTATCCGAACAACTCGCTCTCAAGGATATTATCCGGCATTGCTGCACAGTTTATGTCCACAAATGGATTAATTCCCCTTTTACTTAACGAATGGATATTTCTTGCAACGAGTTCTTTGCCTGTCCCTGTCTCGCCAAGTATAAGGAGGGTCGTTGAATGATTTTCGGCCATAAGGTTGATCATATGGATAAGTCCCTGAACTGCCTTGCTTCTACCTACGATAGGATATGGTGTTTTTTGCAGAAGTTTTCGTTCCTGCCTTAATTTTATTAGCTCGGAACATTTATCAACGATCATACCTAACTCATCGAGGTCTACAGGTTTCTGGAAATAATTTTCTGCACCGACCTTGATGGCCTCTATTGCATCTTTTACCTCGGTGAAGGCTGTAACTATATAAACTATAGAGTCAGGACAGCCTGCCTTAATCTCTTTCAGAAGGTCCAGGCCATAAATATCCGGCAATCGAAGGTCGAGAAGGATTATGTCGGGTAAATTCTTTAAGGCTGTATCTAACCCCTTCGCTCCTGTATCTGCGAGGAGAACCTCATAGTTTCTTGCCTCAAAAAAGACCTTAAGGGCTAATTGTATAGTAGTGTCATCGTCAATTATGAGTATCTGCATGTCTTGGTATTATAACTTACATTAATTTGTTTATTATAACCGATACATTAAAATCAAAAAATGAAGCTCCCCGCCGCAGAGACGGCGGGGTATCAAAAAAATAAATCGTACTTTGTCATTCCCGCTTGTCGGGAATCCTTCTGATCCCCTCTTTGGCAAAGAGGGGTTAGGGGAGATTTATTGAAAATTTATTT